>PLDO01000325.1 GCA_003136215.1 Bryobacterales bacterium | reverse complement strand
TGGATCAATTCGCTGACCGCCAACACGCCGGCGGCCATCCGCACGCCCATCCATTTCCCCACCGACCGGGAGTGCCTGGAGCGCATCGCGCCCACCGTAGGGCGGCAGTCGCTCGACGAAGTGACTTACGGCTGGATCCGCAACACCATGGAGTTGACACGCCTCGCGGTGAGCGAGAACGTGCGCGCCCAAGTGGAAAAGAACCCGATCCTGGAAATCGAGGCGACCATCGATTGCGAGTTCGATGGCGCCGCCAATCTGATCAGCCCGTTCATTCCAGTGGTGGTGGACTAGGCAACCGCTCCCGGCCCAGAGGGCACCCCGTCGCGGCTCAGATCAGCGCCGCGACGGGGTGCCCTCTGGGCCGGGAGCGGTTGCTTGTTTCTCTTACCCCAGAATTCCCAGTTTCTTCCCCACCTTGCGGAATGCTTCCAGCGCCCGGTCGAGTTCCGCTTTGGTATGCGTCGACGCCACGATGGTGCGCACCCGCGCCTTGCCCTTGGCCACCGTCGGGAAGCCAATTCCGGTGGCCAGCACGCCTTCCTCGAACAGTTCCCGCGATAACTGGTGGGCCAGCGCGGCATCGCCCACGATCACCGGCGTGATCGGCGTTTCGCTGACCCCGGTGTTGAATCCGGCGGACTTCAGCCCCGCTTTGAAGTAGCGCGTGTTATCCCAGAGTTGTTCGATGCGCTCCGGCTCCTCTTCCAGCACGTCGAAGGCTGCCAGGCAAGCCGCCGCCACCGCCGGCGGGTGCGAGGTCGAAAACAGGAACGGGCGCGCCCGGTGGTAGAGAAACTCGATCAGATCGCGGCTCCCGCATACGTACCCGCCCAGCACGCCGATGGCTTTGGAGAGCGTCCCCACCTGTATGTGCACCCGTCCATCCAGGCCAAAGTGGTCGATGGTTCCGCGGCCGTTGCGCCCCAGCACGCCGGAGGAATGCGCGTCGTCCACCATCATCATGGCACCGTGGCGTTCGGCGGCCTCCGTCAAGCCCGGCAGCGCGCCGATGTCGCCATCCATCGAAAACACGCCGTCGGTGATCAGCAGTTTGCGGCCGGGGACGGAATCCAGATCGCCGAGAATCTTTTCCGCGGCGGCGGCGTCCTTGTGCGGGAAGACGTGGATCTTGGCGCGCGAGAGGCGGCAGCCATCGATGATGCTGGCGTGGTTCAGTTCGTCGCTGACAATGTGGTCTTCGGGGGTGAGGATGGCCGAGACGGTCCCCGCATTGGCGGCAAAGCCCGATTGGAACACCACGCATGCTTCCACGTTCTTGAATGCGGCGATGCGCTCCTCCAGTTGCATGTGGATGCTCATGGTGCCGGCTATCGTGCGCACCGCGCCGCTTCCCACACCGAATTTGCGAATCGCCTCCAGCGCCGCCTCGCGCAGTTTGGGATGCGTGGTCAGCCCCAGGTAATTGTTGGAGGCCAGGTTGATCACCTGTTTGCCATCGAAGCGCGCTTCCGCCGCGCTCGCCGTTTCCAGAATTCGTAAACGCTGGTAGGTGCCCTCGGCGCGCCATTGTTCCAGCTGATCGTGAAGATAAGAGAGCGGATTCGACATGGAGTCTCCTAAGGGTTTGCCCCGAAAAAAACATTGGGCCGCCGATAAACACAGATAAACACGGATAGGCACTTACTGGTTTTATCTGTGTTCATCTGTGTTTATCTGTGGCTGAATATGTTCTCTTGTTGCTTTGCCAATCTCTAAAGTTTCCGGTAGCTGCCGCCAAAGTAGAGCAGCGGCTCGCCGTGGTGGATCTCGGCGTGCACCATCTCGCCAACCAGAATATCGTGATCGCCCATGGGCACAATCCGGTGGACGGCGCACTCGATTGCCGCCAGCACGCCCGGAAGCAGGGGCACCCCGGTGACGCCCGGCTGCCAGGCCAAGCCGTCGAAGCGGTCGTGCCCTTTGCGCGCGAAGCGGTCGGACAGCGCCCGCTGATCGTCCGCCAAAACGTTGATTCCAAAGTGGGTTGCCGCGCGGAAGTGATGGATCGCCGAAACCGCGTGTCCCAGACAAATGAGAATCAGAGGCGGCTCTAAAGATACCGATGTGAAACTGTTCACGGTGAGCCCGTGCGGCGCGCCTTCGGAGTCCAGGACGCTCGCGATGGTGACGCCGGTGGCGAATCGCCCGCAGGCCCGCCGGAATTCCTCGCTGGCGACTGGCGCGCGCTGGCCCCGATACCTCTCGCTTGACATGGGAATAAATTCAATCTTATCATGTGGTTGACTGATGCGGGAATGAAGAGCGTTCCGCGCCTGGACCAGGAGGCTGTTTTGATCAAGCTGGACATCATCAACGAAGTCGTGAATCGCACCGGCATCACCAAGACCAAAGCCGAAATGGCAGTCGAAACGGTCTTCGAATCCATGAAGAAAGCGCTCGAATCGGGCGACCGCATCGAATTGCGTGGCTTCGGAGTCTTCAATGTGAAACCTCGCAAAACCGGGATCGGACGCAATCCGCGCACCGGCGCGGAAGTTTCCATCCCGCCCGGCAAGGCCGTGCGCTTCAAGCCCGGCAAGGAGTTACAGACGCTGCAGTAGCCGCCCGCTGCGTGTCGCGCATCGTGTCATCCCAGGATCCTCCGTACCTCGACCTTGCCGACACCGGCACGGTCGGCACGTTCGTGTTTGCACCGCCCCGCCAGCGAGAGCGCTACTGGTTGTACGCTCTGCTGTTCGCGCTCACCCTGGTGACCACTTGTATGGTGGGGGCCGTCATGCAGGACGATTTCGAACGCAATGTGCCGTTCGATCTGGAGCGCAGCCTGGAGTTGTGGGGGTTTTTCTGGAGTCACCCCGCCGCCCTCCTGCAAGGCTTGCCCTATTCTCTCAGCCTGCTGCTGATTCTGCTGGCCCACGAGTTCGGCCACTACTTCGCCTCCGCCTTCCACCAGGTAGATTCCAGCCTGCCGTTTTTTCTGCCCTCGCCGATACTAGGGACCTTCGGCGCCTTCATCAAAATCCGTTCGCCCATTTACTCCCGCCGCGCGCTCTTCGATATCGGAATCGCCGGCCCCCTCGCCGGCTTCGTTTTTCTCCTCCCCGCCCTCGCCGTGGGCATCGCTTTTTCCAAGGTGATTCCGGGCATCGCGCACCAGGGCAGCCAGCACTTTGGCGTGCCCGTTTTGCAGTGGCTGCTGACCCAGGCCATCTTCCCGGGGGTGCCATCGCACGATATCTATCTGCACCCGGTGGCGCGCGCCGCCTGGGTGGGAATGTTCGCCACCGCCATGAACCTGCTGCCCATCGGCCAGCTCGATGGCGGCCATATTTTGTACTCCTTCTTCCCGGCACGCCACCGCACGGTCAGCAGGGCGGTATGCCTCCTCATGTTGCCGCTGGGAATCTACTGGCGCGCGTGGATCTTCTGGGCCCTCATTCTGTGGTGGTTGGGCCGCCGCCATCCGGCCATCTACGATTCCAGCGACCTCGGCGGAGCGCGCCGCAAACTGGGCTGGCTGGCGCTCGCCATCTTCATTCTCTGCTTCACCTATCAACCCTTCGCCGACGGCGGCCTGTGATGAAAATCACCGCCACCATCATCACCCTGAACGAGGAGCGCAATATCGCGCGCGCCATCGAAAGCCTGCGCTGCTGCGACGAGATCATCATCCTGGACAGCGGGTCCACCGACCGCACCGTGGAACTGGCCGCCAACCTGGGAGCCCGCGTGATCGAAGCCGGATGGCGTGGCTACGCCGGCCAGAAGAACTGGGCCTCCGACCAGGCCACTCACGAGTGGATCCTTTCCCTCGACGCCGACGAGACGCTGAGCGAAGCGCTGGATGCCGAAATCCTCAACTTGAAGAAATCCGGCCCGCGCTTCGACGCCTACACCATGCCCCGGCTGGCCCGCTATCTGGGACGTTGGATCTACCACGCCGGCTGGTATCCGGATCGCAAAATCCGCCTCTACGACCGGCGCAAAGCCAGGTGGGTGGGCGATTTCGTGCATGAGAGCGTGCGAGCGGAGGGGCGCGTGGGAAGTCTGGAAAGCGACATCCTGCACTTCACCTGCGATTCCCTCTCCGAGCACCTCAAGACGCTCGATCACTACACCACCCTCGCCGCCCAGGAACTGGCGGCCGGCAAGGTCCCGGTACCCCTGTGGAGCCTGATCTTCGACCCGCCCTGGAATTTCGTCAAGGCCTACATCTTCCAGCGCGGCTTCCTCGATGGCCTGGAAGGCCTCATCATCTCCTACATGGCCGCCTTCTATACTTTTCTGAAATACTCCAAAGCGAGAAACATGAGCTGATGCGCATCCTTCATCTCGACGCCGGGAAAGAGATGCGCGGCGGCCAGTGGCAGGTGTTGCGGCTCATCGAAGGGCTGGCCGCGGCCGGCGTCGAGTCCACCCTGCTGGCGCGGCGGGATGCGCCGCTCTATACCGCCGCACGCATTCAGGGCTGGCGCGTGGAACCCCTGGGCATCACGGGCGCCCTCGCCTGCCTGCGCGGCCACACTCTGATCCACGCCCACGACGCGCGCAGCCACTCCCTCGGCCTGCTCCTGCCCGCCCGGCCGCTGGTAGTATCGCGGCGTGTGGCATTCCCGGTGGGTTCGGGCTGGAAGTACGCCCGGCCGCGGCGCTACCTGGCGGTCTCCCGGTTCGTCAAGCAAGTGCTGATGGAGGGCGGCGTCCCGGAGGAGAAAATCGCCGTAGTCCACGACGGCGTGCCCGTGCTCGAAATCTCGCACGGCAAGCAGGTGCTCGGCCTGGAAAAGGATTCCGCCCTGCTCGCCCGGATGGGCTTGCGGATGGTGACGCGCCTCGAAGAGGAACTTCGCGACGCCGCGATCCTGGTCTACATCACTCACAGCGAAGGCCTTGGCTCGGGCGCCTTGCTTGCCATGTCGGCGGCCGTGCCGGTGATCGCGAGCCATGTCGGCGGCCTGGGCGAAGTCATCCGCCACGGCGAAAACGGCCTGCTCGTGGAGAACCGCGAGGATGCCATCGCCGGCGCCATTCGGCAACTGCTCGACGACCCCGAACGGGCGCGCCAAATCGGCGCCGCCGCGCGCCGCACCATCCTCGAGCGATTCACCGTGGACCGCATGGTCGCCGGCACCCTCGAGGCCTACCGCGGCGTACTCGCGTCATACTAGATCTGGTGACCCTGTGATCGAAGCCCTCATCGCACTACTCTTCGGCCTGCTCATCGGCAGCTTCCTCAACGTGTGCATTCACCGTTGGCCGCGCAACCGGAGTGTCGTCAAACCGCGCTCCCATTGCGTGCGCTGCCGCAAGCCAATCGCCTGGTACGACAACGTCCCGCTGGTGAGCTACCTGGTGCTGGGCGGACGCTGCCGCCATTGCGGCGCCAGGATCTCCCTGCGCTATCCGCTGGTGGAGTTTCTCACCGCCATGCTTTTCTTCTATCAGGTAAGCACGCTCGGACCTACTGTTGCGGCCCTCAAAATGTGCGTCTTCTGCGCCCTCGCGGTGGCGCTGATTTTCTGCGACCTGGAAAAACGCATCCTGCCCGACCAATTCACCATAGGGGGGGCCGCGCTCGGCCTGATTTTCGCAGTCCTCGTCCCGCGGACCGATCCCGGGTTGGTCGCTATAGTCTATTCACTGGTGACTGGTGCGGAACTCACGCACTGGTTATGGTCGCCGGCGGAATCGCTCTTCGGCGCGATCGTGCCCGCGTTCTTCCTGTGGTTGGCGGGATGGCTGTATTTCAAGGTCCGCCACCGCGAGGGCCTTGGCTTGGGCGACGTCAAACTGGTCGCCATGGTGGGCAGCTTTCTCGGCATGTTCGGCGCCCTCCAGACCTTGATCCTGGGATCCCTCGCCGGGTCGCTGATCGGCTACACCTACATCAAGCTCACCGGCAAGGACCCGGCCAGTTACGAACTCCCCTTCGGCACCTTCCTGGGCGCCGCCGCCCTGGTCGCGGCCATCTTTGGCAAGTATCTGATCCCCATGTAGGACAGACCATCGCTTTTTGTGGTCTGTCACGCCTGGACTGCGGAGGTTGACAGACGACACAACCCGATCGTCTGTCCCACGTCCCCTATTCCCCGGCGTGGTGCGTGCGCCCGGCGCTCTCCAGCACCTCGCGCACCTTTTCGGTCAGTGCCGCCGGCGTGAAGGGCTTTTGCAGAAAGGCCACTCCCTTGCAAAGAATGCCCGCGTTGACAATCCCATTGTCCGTGTAGCCGGACATGTACAACACTTTCATGCCCTGACGCGCCGCCTGCAGTTCGCCGGCCAGTTCCCGCCCGCTGACCTTGGGCATCACCACGTCCGTGATCAGCAGGTGAATCGTCCCGCGATAGTTCTCCGACAGGCGGCGCGCTTCCAAAGGGTCCGACGTGTCCATTACCCGGTATCCCGCGCGCACCAGGCTCTCGCGCACCAGGCTGCGCACCATCTCTTCGTCTTCCACCAGCAGGACCGTTTCCGACCCCTTCGCCACCTTCCGGCGGGCAGACTCTGCCTCCACCGCCGCCGGCTGATCGAGGCGCGGAAGGTATACCTTTACCGAGGTGCCGCGATCGGGCACGCTGTACACGTCCAGATTCCCGCCGCTCTGCTTTACGATGCCGAATACCGTGGAAAGCCCCAATCCCGTGCCGCGGCCGGAAGTCTTGGTGGTGAAGAAAGGCTCGAAAAGGCGCGCCTGGGTAGCTTCATCCATGCCGCCGCCGTTGTCGCTGACGGCGAGTTGAACGTACGGCCCGGGTTTTACCGCGAGGTGGCGTCCGGCGTAGCTTTCGTCCAGTTCCACGTTGGCGGTTTCGATGGTCAGCGTGCCGCCTTTCGGCATGGCATCGCGCGCGTTCACCACCAGGTTCATCAGCACCTGTTCGATCTGCCCAGGGTCCGCGCTCACTCTCCCCAGATCCGGCCGCAGCGCCAGCTGCAGATCCACATCCTCGCCGATCAAGCGCCGCAGCAGCGTGCTGAGGCTCGTAACCAGCTTATTCAGATCCAGCACCCTGGGCTGCACCCCCTGCGGCCGGCTGTAGGTTAGCAATTGCCTGGTCAGGGTAGCCGCGCGTTCCCCGGCTTTCAGAATCTGCTCCGCCGAATAGTGATTCGGATCGCCCGCCGGCAGGGCATTCAGGATGAGCTGGCTATAGCCCGAAATGATGGTCAGCAGATTGTTGAAATCGTGCGCCACGCCGCCGGCCAGCATGCCCACCGCTTCCATCTTCTGCGCCTGCCGCAACTGGTCTTCCAGCAGGCGGCGCCCGGTGATGTCCAGAAGCACCACCAATTCCGCCGGATGCCCGCCGAACTCGATATCGTGCCGCCCCATTTCCACATCGATGATGCGACCGCTGCTGGTCCGGTGCCGCCGCGGGCTGCCGGATGGCGTGCCGCCCTCTTCACTCACCAGCACCGCATCCAGGCTCATGCCGCGAAACTGTTCGCGGGTATGGCCATAGAGCGCTTCCGCCGCCGCATTCGCTTCCAGGATTCTATTCTCCTTGGGGTCGACCACCCACATGGCTTGAGGATGGTCCTCAAACAACATCTGGAATTTTCGGTCTTTGTCCTGAAGCAGCTGTTTCGCCGGCATGGTCGAGAAGCCTGAACTCTCCTAGCTCTCTTTACCTATCGACAAGCATATCCACTTGTGGGAGTCCACAACAATGCCCCCCGGGGGGCAACTTGTCCTAAGTCGCACATAATAACGGTACTTTGCGTACTAATAACCAAGGAAATAGTACGTTTGTTAAAACTTGGAACATTAGGTGCCAACCGCCCGCTTTCGGCCGGGTGAGATCATCGAAGCATGAGCAGGACGCCGACCGCCGCGCCGCGCACCGAGGGACGTATCTTCGGTACGGATTGGTCGATTGCCAACGTGGCCCGGCTGCTGCGCTCCAACGCCGGACGGGGCGTTTGGCGGCAGACGGGCGACACCGGCGGCACTACCGGGCCGGTCAACCGATACTATCTGCGGACGGTTTCCGCACGCCATCTTCCCAGCGGCGTATCCCTGATCTTCATGCGGTTGGAAGCGGAGAACTGTTGGTATCTCTCGCTGTGTTTCGCCGCGGGAGATGAGGTGGCTCCGTGGAACCCGGAAACCGCCGAGCTGTGGCTCCGGGCACTCTTCGGCGAGGACCGGCCGTGTGTCCGTGAAGCCGCCGATATCCACCCCGATGCGCGGCAATTCACCCTGGCCATGAGCGCGTGATACGGTACAGTCGGATTCGTTGACGGTGGGTTTTGCCGTCACGGGGCTGGCTCAAAAGACGATTCGCCACACTCCGTAGGCGCCGAATACGGCGGCGCACGGCATCCACAGGCGCGCCATGCGCGGCGGGTTCCACAGCAGACCGGCCAGCATCATCACCGCCAGCGGGCTCAAGGCGTGCCAGTGTATGGCCTCGGAAAAGCGACCCCGGGCCAGCGCGAACACGGCGTGCGTCAGCCCGCAGAGCGGGCAGGGGCGTCCGGTGAGCCAGCGGAACCCGCAGAGCGGGAGATCCGGCGGGGTAAAAGACCAGAGTATGGAAAGGCCGGCGGCCAGCGCGGCCCAGCGCCAGAGGTTTCTCATCAGATCCGGTCGGGCGTCTGCGGGTCGAAGCCCACCAGCTCCTGATAGGCCACGGTGATCGCCGCAAAAGTCACCGGGATGGATACCAGCAGGCCCACGATGCAGCACACCGCGCCCAGCACATTGACCAGGCACAGGAGGATCAGGAACATGGTGAAGCCGAAATAATCGTTGCGCACCACGTTGTGGCTGGCCTGCATCGCCGGCCAGAAATCCATGCGCTTATCGACGATGAACAGGTAGGTGAATTTGTACATCGCCATTACCACCAGGCCGGGGATGATGCAGAGCAGCGTTCCGGCAAACGTGAAGAGCCCGATTACCAGCGAGGCCACCAGCGCCGGCACGAAGAAGTTGAATCCCTTGAAGAGATCGCCAAAGTCGGTCTGCCGGCCCATCAGGCGTTTGATACAGAAGATGTGAAAACCTGCCATCAGCGGACCTTGCAGAATCATCGGCACCATGCCATTGAGGGCCAGGAACACCAGGGCGAGCAACACGTAGTTGCCCATGTCGGCTTTGACCAGATCCCAGCCGGCTCCCACCCAAGCTCCCGGGCGCGCGGTGATTCCGGGGCGTGCCACATACGCAGACGCCGCGGCGGGCGCCGGAGTGGCGGCGAGGGGCTGCCCGCAGTTCGGGCAGAATTGCACATCGGTGTTGACCTGCGTACCGCAGCTATGGCAAAACATGGGTGGCATCATACCACCCTGCGAAGAAAACCGATAGGCCCATGGCCGAAAACCACCAAGAGCGGTGCAATCCGGCCATCCATGCGGTCGCCGGAGCAATTATTTTCATTCACTTAGGAATGGCGAAGAACATGCATGGAACCACATCGCCGTGGTACGAGGCACCAACTTATGACACGTCTTCGTTTGATCGCAGTCAACCTGTTTACCGGGACCGCCCTGCTGATGGCCCAAAGCCCGCAGCCCGGCGGATGGCGCCGTTTTAACGATCCGCCGCCCGCACCGGCCCCTCAGGCCCAGCCGGACACGCCCGATGGGCTGGATCAGGACCCCGCCCAACCGGTGGCGCGCTCCGATTCCTACGGCCAGCCGCAGCAACCACAGCAGCCCCAGCCCCAGCAGTCGCGCTACGACCGGCCACCCGCCGCCGTCCCGCACTACGGTCTGCCCGCGGCGCTGACCGTCAAGCCCGGAACGTTCGTGACCGTGCGCGTGGAACAGGAACTCTCCAGCGACCGCAACCAGCAAGGCGACGTATTTAGCGCCAGCCTGGCACAACCCATCGTGGTGGATGGCGTGGTGGTGGCGCAGCGCGGCCAACCCGTCATGGGCCGCGTGGCCGAAGCCGCCAAGGCCGGACGTGTGTCGGGCACCAGCCGCCTCGGGTTGCAATTGATCGGACTGACTCTGGCCGACGGCACGCAGGCCAACATGCAATCGCAACTAGTCACCCGTAACGGGCAAACCAGCGTGGGCAACGACTTGGGCGCAGTGGCCACCACTACCGCGGTAGGCGCCGGCATCGGGGCTGTCGCCGATTGGGGACGCGGCGCCGCCATCGGCGCCGGAGCGGGCGCCGTTGTGGGGATCGTCGGCGTATTGCTAACGCGCGGCCACCCCACCGTCGTCTACCCGGAAACCGTGCTGACCTTCCGGGTGGATTCACCGGTGAACGTCGACCTGACCCGCGCCCCGCAAGCCTTCCGGTACGTAGGCCCGGAGGAATACGACCGGCCCGTGCAGACCTCGGTGGCTAGCCGCCCGCCGGCGCAGCGCCCCTACTACAACAGCCCGTATCCTTACTACGGCGGCTACCCCGGATACTATGGCTATCCCGGATACTATGGCTACTACCCGTATGCCTACGGCCCCTCGTTCGGCATCGGCTTCGGCTTCGGAGGCTACGGAGGCTACGGCCGCTACGGTGGCGGCTGGGGCCACTACCACCGGTAGACAAGCAACCGCTCCCTCACGGCCGCGGCTCGGATCGCAGGGGGCGGTCAGTGGGCGGTCTGGGCCGCAGCCTACGAGTAGGTCCCCGGCAGGCAAAACCGCCAGAGTCTGGCGGTTCTTGCATTTTCCGCATTGATTTTAAAGGAGTATTTTCGAGAAACCGCCAGGACCCTGGCGGTTTCTCCTTTTGGGGGGCACGTCTACCAGAACTTCAGATAAGGCTTCCCCTCCGCCAGTCGCAGCAGATACAGACCCACTTCGCGGGCGTGATAGTCGCCCCACATCGACGACTCCCCGGCCGGAACTTTGGCGTTAGCCGGAATCGCATCCCATCCGTTAGGGCGGTGATACACCGAGTGGAGAATCAAGCCCTGATGGTTCTCTTCGGTGCTCAAATAGGGCTCGCCGAAGAGGGTGTCGCAGACTTTCAGTCCCGCACTCCAGTAGCGATCGTCTTTCAGGCGGCGGCCCAGGCGAAGCAGGCCTTGCGCGCCGATGGCGGCGGCGGAACTGTCCACCGGCTCGTAGTCGTTATACGGGTCTGCCGGAATGCCACGCCAATCGCCCAGATGGGCCAGGCCGGGAGCCCCGGTATCCCAGTACGGAATGCCGTCGGGCGGCGTGTTCGCAAGGTAGAAATCGCAGGTGGCGCGGGCAGCTTTTTCCATGATGGCAATGGTCTCTTCGTGCCCCGGCAGGGTGTCGAAGAGTTCCAGTTGTTCGGCGAAGCCGCACATGGCCCAGGCGAGCCCGCGCGTCCAGGTGCTGAACGGCGAGTAGCCCTGCTGCGAATTGGGGCAGCGGTAGTTGCCGTCGTTGACGTTGAAAATGCTTTCGTGCGCGGTGCGCCCCCGCACGTCGTAGGCATCGCGGCCTTCGCCATACCAGACGGCATACTTCGCGGTGGCGCGGGCGTGTTGGGCGACCCGCTCAATCAGCGAAATCTTCCGGTCGTTCTCCCCCATCAGCACGTGCCCCAGCAGGTGGCTGACGGCGGGCGCGCGCAGCGTGCGGATGGTGTCCACAAAGAGCGAGTGCGGGCCGTTGAAGGAGTAGATGTAGCCGCCGCCATCGGCGGTGCGCGACCAGCGTGCGGCCTGTACGGCGCCGGATACCTTGAGCGCCACCTCGTAGAAGCGGCGCTCCCAGAGGTTCTCCGCGATTCGTCCCTCGTTCATCAGGCGGAGCAGGTTGCCGTAGGTGCTGACGTTGTTGAACCCATGATCGTGAACGCCGGTGTGGCTGAGGTGCGGCGCCATCACCCGAGCGGTGCGCTCGCGCCCGACCTCGAGGAATTAGGCCTCCCCCGCGGCGTCGAACTGGAGGATGGCGGAACCGAACTGGAAGCCCTGTGTCCACTCCGTCCAGCCGCGGCTGGTATACCTGCCGCCAACGGTGAATACGGGCGCGCCATCGGCGGGCGCCCAGGAACTCTCGATGGAACGGATCTTGGCGGCGGATAGAGTGAACATCCGGCGGATTTTGGGCGCGAGCGCGTTCAGGGCGGGAGCGGATTGCGTATCGACCATTCCCCGCAATTTTAACGTAAGAGCTTCGCGTTGGCGGCGGCGCCACGACCATGGTAGATTTCATGTTCCAGTTTACGGCCGCAGAGTTTGAAAACTTGAGATTGCAAATTGCAACCTCAAGTTGGGGCGAGAGAACCGATTTCGGTGGCGTAGCCCGGCGTGCCGCTACAATAGAAGGTCTATGCCATTTCAGGAAGTGGTCGAAGCCGAAGGCCACCTGATCGACTCCCACATCATGGAGAACATCTTCGACAAGGTCGTGGAGTATCACGGCCGGTTCGAGGTGGAGCAGTTCCGCATCGGCAAGACCAACAGCGAACCGTCCTACCTGAGGCTCAAGGTGGAGACGCCGGACGCGCCGGCGCTCGACCGGCTGCTCCACGAACTGCTCAGCCTGGGGTGCGCCCCGGCGGACTCCAGCGACGCACACCTGGCGCCGGTGGACCTCGACCGGTGCGCGCCGGAGGATTTCTATTCCACCACCAATCACAAGACCCACGTGCGCAACGGACAGCGGTGGATCGAAGTGGAGAACCAGCGGATGGATGCCATGGTGGTGGTGGCCGGAGGGCGCGCGTACTGCCGCCGGTTGCGCGATCTGCGCACCGGCGACCGGATTGTAGTGGGTCTGCGCGGTATCCGCGTGACTCCGGAATCGAAGGAGCGCGACCGGCTCTCGTTCGCCTTCATGTCCAACGGCATCTCTTCGGAACGGCAGGTGGAGACGGCGGTGCGGCAGACGGCGGAGCTGGTGCGGCACGCCGTGGAGCAGCAACAGAAAGTGCTGGTGGTGGCCGGACCGGTGGTGGTGCATACCGGCGGAGTGGCGGGCCTGGCGGCGCTGATTCGGGGCGGATGGGTGCACGGCGTTCTGAGCGGCAACGCGCTGGGCGTCCACGACGTGGAGGCGGCGCTGCTCGGCACCTCGCTGGGCGTGCGGCTGAGCGACGGGCGGCAGGAGGAACACGGTCACCGCAATCACATGCGCGCCA
>PLDO01000598.1 GCA_003136215.1 Bryobacterales bacterium | reverse complement strand
GACCCCATGCACGGCAACACGCGCACCCTGGCCAGCGGTATCAAGACGCGTACCTTCGAGGAGATCTACTCCGAGGTGGAGCAGTCCTTCGACATTCACGCGAAAATGAACCAGCATCTGGGCGGCGTGCACGTGGAACTGACGGGAGAGAATGTGACCGAGTGTATCGGCGGCTCCCGTGGCCCCAGCGAGAGGGAACTGGCCCGGGCCTACGAGAGTGAAGTCGACCCCCGCCTAAACTACGATCAATCGATGGAACTGGCCTTCCTGATCGCGCGCAAAATGAAGAACGGTGCGGCATAGGGACCGTCACGCGCGCGCGAAAGGGATGGGTAATTGCGGGCTGCTTAGACATCCCCAAAAACAAAACGGGCGCGGGCCAACCCGCTTAGGGCCGGCTCGCGCCTGAAATACCAACGTCCCGACGCTCTATAAAGTGGTATCCGAAGGCGGCTCGGCCATCGGCAGCCTGGGGGTAGTGGGCCGGGGCTTCTTCACGGCCTTCTTCTTGGCGGGGGCTTTCTTGGCGGGAGCCTTCACAGCGGCCTTCTTGGCGGGGGCCTTCTTCACCGCGGCCTTTTTCACCGGTGCTTTCTTTGCGGCTTTCTTTGCGGCTTTCTTTGCAGGGGCCTTCTTTGCCGGAGCCTTTTTTGCAGCTTTCTTTACGGGCTTCTTTGCGACTTTCTTTGCGATTTTCTTTGCCATCAAATTCTCCTCATCGTTTACTGAATTCCCAAAAAGGGATAATTCATCTTATACCCAAAGATTGCGAACGGCTAGAGAATAACGCGCCAGATGCCTCTGCCGTGCGTCGCGGCGGTCAAAGTCCGGTCGCGATGGTGATACACAAGATCGGAAATGATGACATTGGGCAGCGAGGTGGAGACATCGGTCCACGCCGCGAAATCGGGCGTCATCCAGACGCCGCAATCGTTGGCGACGAACAGGCGATAGGGTTCGTGAGTTTCAAACACGGCCGCGTGATACGCCACATCGGGCATTTCGGGAGTGTCGATGGGACGCCAGGAGAGGCCGCAGTCTTCCGAGAGGAACACGTGGGCGATGTCTTCCTCCCCGCTGGTAATTGGCGCGGCGCCGTGCCGCCGCGCGCGCGGCATGGCACGCGAGACGATGCCCGTGCCGCCAATGGTCACCACGAATCGCGAAGCCTTCCGCGGATGGCTTTCGATGCGCGTGATGACGCGCGCGGGAATCTCGGGTCCGGAAAGATCGCCGCTCCAGGTCTCGCCATCGTCCAGGCTGCGGAAGATGCCGCCGTTGCGCGTGCCGGCCCAAACCTGCCCGGGAGAGTGCGGAGGGAGCTCGATGGCGGTGATGGCCGAGCCATCGAACTCCTTCGAGACGGGCTGCCACTCGAGCCCTTCCCTGGTGGTGCGCCACATGCGGCCCGAGCCCACCCACAGGGTTCTGGGATGCGCCGGATCGATGGCCAGTACGGCGATGGCATTCTGGTGGTGCTCGTCCTGCTTCATGCCTTTCGGACTGATCTCTTCCCAGAAGTCCTCGCCCCAATGCTGGGGCGCGGTGTGGCGAAAGATGTGGATGTCCGATCGCGAACCGATGACGTGGTGTTCGTCTTCGGGGTCGAACACCGTCCAGGCGCCATCGCCGCCCAGGACGCGCAGGAAGTCTCCCTCCGTGGCGGTCACGCCGGCCATCATGACGCCGTTGTCCTGCGAGCCGCCGCCGAAGATCTTGCCGTTGGCGGGCGCCACGTCGATGTCGTAGAACATGGTGGTGGCCATGCCGCGCGGGCGCATGGACCAGGTGGCGCCAAGATCGTGACTCGCAGCGACGCCGCCATCGTTGGCGGCGTAAATCAGATTGCCGCCGGGGAGCAGGATGGCGTGCTGATCGGAGTGCGCGTATTGGGGGCTGTCCTCGTCGGCATCCCAGTGGCTTGCGCGCTGCCACGCGGCGCCGCCGTTGCGGGTGATGTGGATATCGTAGAGCCCGCAAACCACCGAATCGGGATCGTCCGGATGCACCGCGATGGTGTTGTTGTAACAGCTTTGGCCTTCGGCGGAGAAATGCGCGCCGCCCACCTCCTGCCAGCGCTCGCCGCCGTCGGAACTGCGATACACGCCCAGCACCTCGCTGCCCAGCCGGTTGCCCACGAGCGCGTAAACCGTATCGGGGCGCGAGGGAGCCATGGCCAGGCTGATGCGGCCGGCCCGATCGCCGTCCGGCAGCCCGCCATGAAGTTGTTTCCATGTGCCGCCGGCGACGCCGCGCCAGATGCCGGTCTGGGCGCCGCCGAGATCCAACCCGGCCAACAGAAAGCCCGCGGGATGCACCGCCAACGAATGACACGAGTAATTACTGCTCGACGGAGCGTTCTCCCGCCGCCAGGTCCTGGCGGCGTCGGGTGAAACGTAAAGGCCGGCGGGATGCTGTTCGGAGAGCGTCAGGCCTCCCACGTACAACATGGATGGCGTAAGGTTCGAGAGCAGTAATACGCCGATACGCCGCGGCAGGTTGTGGGTATCGGCGGCGGCCAACAACTCCCAGTTGGCGCCGCCATCGCGGCTGAAGTAGAGGCCGGTGCCTGGGTAGCAATCCGGCGAGAGGTTGGCTTCGCCGGTGGCGCAGTAAATGCGATCCGGATCGGCGGGGTCGCCGGCCAGCGCGCCGATGTTCGGGGAGGCCCAGTTTGGCCAGCAACTGTGCCAGCTTGCGCCGCCATCGGCGGTGCGCCAGACTCCGCCGGCCGCAGCGCCGGCCCACAGGCGCTTGGGGTCGTGGGGATGTGCAATCAGCGTGGTGACGCGTCCCGCGATATTGAACGGACCGGCGCACTTCCAGCGGGGCAGCTTGGAATCCCACGAGGCGCGCCGTTTCCAGAAATCTTCCAGGTGACCGGCGTGAGCGTCGTGCAGCGTCTGGCTGGCGCGCTGGGAGAACCAGGCGCTGTGCCGCTTGAATGTGGAGAATTCGTCGTTCACCATTGCATATCCCCAGTGGCATAAGGCTCTGCCTTGTGCATCCGAGCGAAGCTCGGAGGTCTGCGGTGCACAAGGCGGAGCCTTAT
>PLDO01000473.1 GCA_003136215.1 Bryobacterales bacterium | reverse complement strand
GCGCGGGTCCCGAACCTGCGGGCGGAACGGGAGACCGGCGGCCTCGCCGCGACCCGCAATCCGCCGAGACGATTGCGCGCGCCGGCGTGGGCGCGGCCAATGCCGTCCGCAACTGGATGAAGTGCATCATTGTATGGAACCTGGTGCTGGATGAAAACGGCAAACCGAATATCGGGCCTTTCAACGGCCGTGGGTTTATCACTATCGATTCCAAGACGAAAGAAATCACCCGCAGCGGCAACTACTGGGCCATGAAACACTACACCCATGCGGCGCGTCGCGGGGCGAAACGCTTCGATTCCCAGGGCGCCATGGAAGGCGTGGCGCACGTGGCATTCGTCAACCCCAACGGGGACAAGACTGTGGTGTTGAGCAACACCGGCGCCGCGCGCAGTGTTCAGTTGCGCCTGGGAGGCCTGAAGACGGAGATCTCCTTACCGCAGAATTCCGTTACCAACCTGAACTGGGCCTGACACCTTTGCGCCATCCCACTTTCTGCCACAATCATAGGCCGGGGTGACATGGCCTCTGAAGTAAGACCGGAAAGTCCCGAGAGCGGCTTGCTTGGCTTCCTGCGCACCGCGGCCCTGATCGCCGTGCTGGCTGGGGCCGCGGGCTCGGTCGGTTTGATGCTCCGTGCGGGTCGTCGTAACCAGTCGCAGATCCTGATGCTGCTTTTCGGCATCTGGGTGCTCTCCCCGTTCGTGGCCGCCTTCCTGGCTCACGTGTTTTCGAAGCGTTGGCCCGGTGTTACCCGCGCTACGCTCTATGCCGTGATGCTCGCTCTCACGCTGGGCTCTTTGACCATCTACGGGGATTTCGTCTTCGGGCACCTCAAAGCGAAAGCCGGTTCCGTGTTCCTGGTGGTTCCCTTCGCTTCATGGCTGCTGCTTGGCATAGTTGGAGCCGTGGTGATTTCCGGCAGGCGCTCGCGTCGAGGCGCATAGGCCTGACCCGGCACGGCGGAGAGCCGTACGGCACTCAGGCGAATTTGTCAGTAGCCGCTACCAGGGCGCGGCTGTTGGGTGGCTCGAAGGCGCTGTGCCCGCTGTCGGGGGTGATGATGAGGTCGGCTTCGGGCCACGCACGGTGCAGCGCCCACGCGCTTTCCATAGGGCAAACGACGTCGTAACGACCCTGCACAATCACTCCGGGGATGTGGCGGATGCGCGAAGCGTCGCGCAGCAACTGGTCGTCGGTTTCGAAAAAACCCTTGTTGACGAAGTAGTGGACCTCGATGCGCGCAAAAGCGAGGGCGAACTCGTCCTCCTCGTAGTGGCCGGTGAAAGCGGCGTCGGGCAGGAGTTTGGAGGTGGCGCCCTCCCACCCGCTCCAGATCTTCGCCGCCGCCAGTCGCACGGCCGGATCGTCGCTCGTCAGCCGCCGGTGGTAGGCGGAGAGCAGATCGTCGCGCTCGGCTTCGGGGATGTGGGCAAGATACGGCTCCCACGCGTCGGGATAGAGCACCGACGCGCCGCGCTGGTAGAACCAGTCGATTTCCTGCTTGCGGAGGAGGAAGATGCCGCGGAGGACGAGTTCGGTGACGCGATCGGGATGAGTTTGGGCATAGGCGAGGGCGAGCGTGGAGCCCCACGATCCGCCGAACACCTGCCAGCGCTCAATGCCGAGGCGCTCGCGGACTTTCTCGATGTCGGCAACCAGGTCCCAGGTGGTGTTGGCTTCGAGAGACGCGTAGGGTGTGCTCTTGCCGCAGCCGCGCTGGTCGAAGTTCACGATGCGGTACTTTTCGGGATGAAAGAAGCGGCGCTGTTTGGGATCGGAGCCGCCGCCGGGACCGCCGTGCAAGAAGATTACCGGCTTGCCGGAGGGGTTGCCGCTTTCCTCGAAGTAAAGCTCGTGAACGGGCGAGACCTGGATCCGGCCCGTGTTATAGGGCTCGATGGGGGGATAGAGCCAGGTGAGGGGATCCTTCATAGGGGATACAGGAAGTGGGGAATTGGGCATCGATGGCAGTATACCTTTTTGCCGCCCCCGCGAGGTTTCGCCGGTGGGCTGTGCGACGCGCTATCGTGTGTTGTCAGAGTCCACTGGGCGGCTTGACTTGCGGTGGAGAATCGGGAGTTTCGACTAAAGGAGAATTACGCTGTGGCGACATCAACGCATTCCAAGTTCATGCTGATTCTCGGGCTGCTCGCGTGTACCGTCGCGCCCGTAATGGCGGCCGGCAGTCCCCAGCCGGACTTCGGGCCCAACGTGCTCGTCTTCAACCCGTCCATGGCGGCTGCGGCGATGCAGGAGCGTATCGACAAGGTTTACGCTACACAGCAGAATAATCAATTCGGTCCCGCGCGCAATGCCTTCCTGTTCGCGCCAGGGGACTACACGCTGGACATCCCGATGGGATACTATACGCAGGTTCTGGGGTTGGGGGCTTCTCCCGACAATGTCCATATCACGGGCAATGTGCACTCCGACGCCACCCTGCCGAGGAACAACGCCACCTGTACGTTCTGGAAGTCTGCCGAGGGTTTCTCCGTGACGCCCACCGGCGGCACCATGAAGTGGGCCGTCTCACAGGCGGTACCCTTCCGCCGCATGCACATTCGAGGCGATATCGTGCTTCACCAGGAGGGCGGTTGGGCAAGCGGCGGCTGGATGTCCGACGACCTGATCGACGGCAACGTGGGTGCCGGACCACAACAGCAATGGATCTCCAGGAACACCGAGTGGGGCAGTTGGACAGGCGCCAACTGGAATATGGTCTTTGTCGGCGTAGTCAACCCGCCGGCAGGCGAATGGCCCAAACCGTCTTACACGAAAATTGCCCAGGTTCCGGTCGTTCGTGAAAAACCCTTCCTGGAAGTCGATCCCTCCGGAAAGTACACGGTCCGCGTTCCGGCGCTGCGCGCCAACAGCTCGGGCATCACCTGGCGAGCCGGGTCCACCCCGGGCAAATCGATACCCTTGAGCGAGTTCTACGTGGCCCGTCCGGACCGCGACACCGCCGCGACGATCAATGCGCAGTTAGCCAAAGGGAAGAACCTGCTGTTCACGCCCGGCATCTACGAATTGACGGATACCATCCGCGTGCGCCGGGCCAACACGGTTGTGTTGGGGATTGGGTTCGCCACGCTGCGGCCAAACAACGGCGTTGCGGCTATGACCGTTGCCGATGTGGACGGAGTGATTCTCGCTGGACTGCTGTTCGACGCGGGAGAAGCCAATTCCCCGGTGCTGCTCGAAGTGGGTCCCAGCGGAAGCAGCGCCAGCCACGCCAGCAACCCGATTTCCCTCCATGACGTCTTCTTCCGGGTGGGTGGCGCAGCGGTGGGCCGCGCATCGGTGAACCTGAGGATCAACAGCAATCACACGATCGTGGATCACACGTGGATCTGGCGGGCGGACCATGGCTCCGGCGTGGGCTGGAAGAGCAATACCAGCGCGAATGGGCTGGTGGTAAATGGAAGCGATGTCACCATCTACGGCCTGTTCGTCGAGCATTACCAGGAATACCAGGTCCTCTGGAACGGTAATGGTGGGCGCGTATACTTCTATCAGTCCGAGATTCCCTACGATCCTCCCGACCAGCCGAGTTACTCGAGCGCGCCTGGAACGAATGGATGGGCCTCGTACAAAGTGGCCGAGAATGTGACCAGCCACGAAGCCTGGGGGCTGGGAATCTACAGCGTCTTCCGGAATCGCGGTGTGGTGCTGAGCAGGGCCATCGAAGTTCCCGACAGCCCGAACGTCAGGTTCCACGATATGATCACGGTTCGCCTGGGCAATAACGGCGAGATCGGCAACGTCATCAACGCTACGGGTGGCGCAACGAGCGACAGCCCGCGCGTCACACCGAAGGTCACGAACTACCCATAGGCCGGGGGAGAGCGGTCGTGGAACACGCACAGGGAGCCCAGATGATCGCACTCCGGACGATCGAACGGAAGATGGGTGGCACAGGAGTGAAGTTCGCTCTCGCCACTCTCGCAATCTCCGCTTGCATCCTCGCGCAGGCGCAAACCGTGTCACAGAACATCGGCACCGGACAGCAGCCCATGGCGGTCGCGGTCAACGAGACCACCAACAAGGCCTACGTCGTCAACCACAACAGCAATTCCATCGCCGTCATCGACGGAAAGACGCGCACCGCCATCGCCACCATCCAGACCGGAGCGGGGCCGGAAAGCATCGCCGTCAACCCGCTCACCAACAGGGTGTACGTCGCCAACGCCGCCGAGAGCTCGGTAACCGTGATCGATGGCGTCACCGACACGGTTGCCGCCACGGTGCGCACCGGCAGTAACTGCAACGCCCTGGCGGTGAATCCCACGACGAACAGGATTTACGTGGCCAACAACTTCGGCCACAGCGTCACGGTCATCGACGGCGCCACCAACCTGGCGACCACGGTCCGGGTCGGCCAGGGACCGCGCGCCATCGCAGTGAACCCCGCGACCAACAAGGTCTACACGGCGAACTACGGCAGCAAGGACGCAACCGAGATCGATGGCGCCACTAACGCCACCACCTCCGTGCCCACCGGCAAGCATCCCTGGGCCATCGCCGTCGACAGCCGCGCCAACAAGACGTACGTGGTCAACGAGGACAGCGCCAGCGTCTCCATCCTCGACGGCGCTACGGGCACGACAAAGAATGTCCCCGTCGGCGACACCCCCTTCGCGGTCGCAGTCAATCCCACGACGAACCAAGTCTACGTCCTCAGCTACCTCGGAAACACGATGTCGGTGATCGACGGCGCCACCGGCACGGTGACGAAGACGGTGGCCCTCTCCACGCATCCCTCGGCGATTGCGGTCAACCCAAAGACCAACCAGATCTACATCGCCAATCAGAACGCCGCGAGTGTGCTGGTCCTCGACGGCAAAACCAACGCCATCACCGCCACCGTGAAGGCCGGCGCCATCCCCTACGCGATGGCTGTGGATGCGGCCGCCAACCAGGTCTACGTGGCAAACATCAGCAGCGACAATGCAACGGTGATCTGCGCGGGCGTGGCCGTCGTGCCCAGGTTCCGCGTAGTTGCCTTGGCGGAGCGCGTCACCGGCGACCATCAGAAGTTCGTCGACGCGGCCACGCTCTACCTGAACAGGTTGGCCGCCGAGAACGGCTTCGCGGTGGATTACATCACCGGCACCGAGCCCATCAACGAGGACTTTCTCGCACGGTACCAGCTCTTCATCCAACTCAATTATCCGCCGTATCGCTGGGCGCCGTCCGCGAAAAAGGCCTTCGTGGATTACATCACGCAGGGCAAGGGCGGATGGATCGGCTTTCACCACGCAACCCTGCTTGGCGAGTTCGACGGATACTCCATGGACCCGTGGTTCTCTGAGTTCCTGGGCGGCATTCGCTTTGTGAACTACCTGCCGGCCTTCGCCAAGGCTACGGTGAAGATCGAGGATCCGTCCAGCCCGCTGGCCAAGGGACTGCCGCCGTCGTTCGTGATCGATAAGGAGGAGTGGTACACCTGGAGCAAATCGCCGCGGCCGAATGTGCATGTGCTGGCTACGGTCGACGAGTCCAGTTACGTACCAGACACCACGATCAAGATGGGCGGCGACCACCCCGTCGTCTGGTCGAACCCACATTACAAGGCGCGTAACGTCTACATCTTCATGGGCCATCACGGCGGGCTGTTCGACAATCCCTACTTCGTGCAGTTGTTCCGAAACGCCGTCTTCTGGGGGGCGGGCCAATGAGGAAGTATTCGGTTTGCATCGCGCTCGGTTTCGCCCTGCTTCTCTGGAGCCACCGCGCGTTTGCGCAAGCCGCCGGCCAAACAGCGCCACCGCCCGCAGTGCTGCTCTTCTTCTCCCTGAACGTCGAGGCGGATCACGTGCTCTTCGCGGCGGACGCGATGAAGTTCTTTGCCGAAGAGGCGGACAAGCACGGGTTTCGAGCGGAAGCCACGAGCAACTGGGCGGACATGAACGACGAGAACCTGAAGCGGTACAAGCTCATCGTCTGGCTCAACAGCATTCCCCCCAGCGCGCAGCAGCCGGCCTTCCAGCGATACATGGAGAACGGCGGCGCATGGCTCGGCTTCCACGTCGCTGCCTATAACGACAGGAATTCGCGCTGGACGTGGTTCAGGCAATTCATCGGCGGCGGGGCCTTCGGCGTCAACAACTGGCCGCCGCTGCCCGCCAGGCTCATCGTCGACGACACCGGGAGTCCCGTCACCCGCGGCATCCCGAAGACCTACCTTTCGCCCACCAACGAGTGGTACTCCTGGCGCCCCAGCCCGCGCCTCGATAAAAACGTCCACGTGCTGCTGACCCTGGACCCCACCCAATACCCGCTGGGCATCAAAAGCCTGATCACGGAGAAAGACCCTGACGTGCCGGTAGTCTGGACGAATACGAACTTCAAGATGCTCTATCTGAACATGGGCCACGGCGACCAGATCTTCACCAGCCCCACGCAGAACCAACTGTTCGAGAACGGCATCCTCTGGCTGTTTGGAAAGGACTGGTCGTTGCTAACAATTTATCGTCAATCAGGTGACCTCATGCTATCTCGTAGACGTGTTCTCGCGCTCAGTGCGGCACTCCCTTTGTGCCAGACCGCATCCATCCCGGCCGCCGAACCTGCACCCGGCGGGAGTGCGCCGTTGTCCGAGACCGTTTCCCTGGACGGACCGTGGGCCTTCTGCGTGGATCCGCGGAACGAAGGGTTGGCCGGGAAATGGTACCAACCGGACATGGCAGCCCCCACCTGGCGGCCGGTCACCGTTCCCCACACCTGGCAGATCGAGCCGGAGAATACCGATTACATGGGCGCGGGCTGGTATCGCCGGTGGTTCGACGTTCCGGCGAATTGGGCCGATTGCGCTGTTCGCATCGAGTTCGAAGCGGTGTTCCACACCGCTACGATTTGGGTGAACGGTGTGGAAGTGGGCCGGCACACCGGCAAGGGTTACACCGCATTCACGGTCGATATTTCGCGGCAGATCCGCCCCGGCAGCCGCAACACGGTCGTGGTACGCGCCGACAATACGTTCAACGAATCGATGCTGCCCCGCGGCCGGTCCAGTGACTGGGCTCATGATGGCGGCATTTACCGGCCCGTCCGGCTGCTGGTCACACCGAAGGCCTTCATTGAAACCGTGGCGGTGGACGCGGATCCGGACCTCGGCGCCAACCAGGCAACCCTGCACGTCACGGTGGGAATCCGCAACGCCAACACTGCGGCATGGCAGGGGCAGGTGACTTTCCAGGTGTTCGATGAGGCAACCGGGGAACGGGTTCCGCTGGAATCGTCCGCGGTCCCGGTGCAACTCGGCGCCGGGCAGGAACGCGCAGTGACGCTGCCGGCAGCCACGATGAGCGCGCCCAAGCTGTGGCACTTCGACCATCCCCAACTCTACCGGCTTCGCGTCGATCTCTCCAACGGGCACTCCTATGAAACCACCTTCGGCGTGCGGAAAATCGAGATCAGAGGTACCGCCTTCTACTTCAACGGCGAACCCGTGCGGCTGATGGGCGCCGAGCGGATGGCCGGCAGCAACCCGGAATTCGGCATGGCGGAACCCGGCGCGTGGATCGACCACGATCACGCGGACATGAAGGACCTGAATTGCGTGTACACGCGCGTGCACTGGCCGCAGGACCGCCGCATCCTGGACTGGTGCGACCGCCACGGCATCCTGATGCAGACCGAAGTGCCCACCTGGGGCGGCGCGACGTTCAAAGGGATGGACACCGATCCCTCGGCGGAGCTGATGAATAACGGGCTCGAACAGCTTCGCGAAATGATCGGGCGCGACCGGAACCACCCTTGTCTCTTTTCCTGGGGCGTCTGCAATGAAGTCAACGGGCAGAACCCGCCGGCTTACACGTTTGCTAAACGCATGTACGACGAGGCCAAACGGCTGGACCCGGGCCGGCTGGTGAGCTATGCATCGAACTCGCTGCAAAAGTCTCCCGAGAAAGATGTGTCCGGACTGATGGACTACATCATGTGGAACGAGTATTACGAGAGCTGGTACGCCGGCACTCCGCAACAACTGGCGGGCAATCTCGATGAAGTCCACCGGGCTTTTCCGGGCAAGCCAATTGTGATTTCCGAATATGGATATTGCGCCTGCACCGCCGACCGGCCGGAAGGCGACGGCATGCGCGTGAGCGTATTGCGCGGGCACGACCAGGTGTTTCGCGAGCGCCCCTTCGTCGCCGGCCTGATCTTTTTCGACTACAACGACTACCGGACCCACGTCGGCGATCGCGGCACGGGAGCGATGAAGCAGCGTGTACACGGAGTGGTCGATGTCTACGGAGCAAGGAAACCATCGTGGGAGGTGCTGCGGACGGAATCGTCGCCGGTCGAGTGGATGCGCGTTTCGGGTAGTCCGGCGGCCCTCGACGTGGCGCTCCAGAGCCGCGCGGCGGTGCCTTCGTACACTCTCCGGGGCTATGACCTGCGAGCCGTGGCGTATGGATTTGGCAACATCCCGGTAGAGCGGGTCGCGGTGCGCATCGAGACGCTGGCTGCCGGCGAATCGTACACCGCCCGGCTGAAGCTGACGCAATTGGGGATCACGCGCATTCAAGTGGACCTCATGCGGCCGACCGGATTCTCCGCCCACACGGCGGTATGGGTGCCCTGATCTCGGGCGTGGCGACTGGCAGCACCTCGCCCGACTGGCGAGAGGCCGCAGGTACAGGAGTTGTGCCGATGAATCGACGAACATTCTGCTCTCTTCCACTGGCCGCGGCAGTTCCGCTCGCGGCACAGAATCCGCGCGCCGTTTTCGTGGTTCCGAACTTCCACCCCGCCAGTTGCGGATGGCTGACCAATTTCTCCCAGGAGCGCGTCTACTGCGCCAACTCCTACTTCGATCATCTGGACCGCGTCCGCGACGACCCGAACTACTGCTTCGCGCTCTCCGAATGCAACAACATGATCGCCATGATGAACTTCCGGCCGGAGCGCACCGCCGAATTGAAGTCCGCCATCCGCGCGGAGCGAGTGGAACTGGTGAACGCGTTCTTTTTGGAATCCACCGTCAATCTGTCGGGCGGCGAGGCGCTGGTGCGGCTTGGCATAGAAGGGCTGCGCTGGCAGCAGGAAGTGTTCGGCGTGCGGCCGAGGTTCGCATGGTGCATCGACATCTGCGGCGCGCATCCGCAGATGGCTCAGATTACCGCCGGACTGGGCCTCGAGGCATTGGTCTACACGCGCGGCAACACCACGGAGTCGGCGATTCACTGGTTCGACGCGCCGGACGGCACGCGCGTG
>PLDO01000273.1:7741-8209 GCA_003136215.1 Bryobacterales bacterium | reverse complement strand
CGCCGGAAGCTCACGTCGAACTGCGTGTAGGTGCCGCCGTAGAGCGTGCTGGCCGCCACCAGTTCATCGCCCTGCCCGAGCAGGCTGGTGATCGCCAGGAATTGCGCCGCCTGTCCGCTCGATGTCGCGAGACCGGCGATGCCGCCCTCCAGCGCCGCCACGCGCTGCTCGAAGACGTCCGTGGTCGGATTCATGATGCGGGAATAGATGTTGCCGAACTGCTGCAAGCCAAAGAGCGCCGCCGCATGGTCGGAGTTCTCGAAGGTGAAGGAAGTCGTCTGGTAGATGGGTACCGCGCGCGCTCGGCTTGCCGCATCCGGCGTGTGGCCGGCATGCAGGGACTTGGTGGCGAACCCGAGTTCGCGGGCGGGAGTGTTGTTATCAGCCATTTGTACAGGATACCTTGTCCGGCGCGGTTCGAAGTTGAGCGGTAAGGCAACGGGTGCGCGTCACAGAAGTGAGGCGCTT
>PLDO01000273.1:0-7686 GCA_003136215.1 Bryobacterales bacterium | reverse complement strand
CACTTCCATGTCGCGCACCCCAAGGCAACGGTGGCCGGCCCATGTGGGATTCGAACTCTCTCGTACGAACGGTTCACGATGCGCGCGACTCATCCAAGAAGTTCCGCGAATTCTTCCACCGTGAGTCCGGCCTCTCGAATCAGCGCTCGGAGGGTTCCTTTGGCGAGTTCCTTATGGTTGGGAACAGAGAGACGTCTGTGCGGTGGGTCGGCGTGCCGGAGAATCTGTGGCTGCCGTGCTGCTCATCGAACTCGTAGCCAATCTCGCGGAATGCCTTGACCGCGTCGCTGCCAGACACCACCGGCAACTTCATCAGCCGGCGACCTCAATGACCTCTTCGAGAATGCTCGGAGGCACTGGGTCGCCATGCTTCTTCAGGCTCTTAAGATAACCTTCGATCGCCTCGCGGATATTTGCGGTCGCTTCCACGCGCGATCGGCCCTGGGAAACGCACCCGGGCAAAGTAGGACACGTGGCTACAAACACGCCGTCCTCGTCTGGTTCCAGGTAAACGCGATATCTCATTACCCGGCATTCTAGCAGAGCGGCGACCCCTCAGCCCGAGAGCCGGCCTCGAATCCGAGATGGCCGGCAGGAGCAGGAGAGGAGAACAAAGCAGTGGTCCAGATCGACACTTCGGCGTCAGGGGGCTTTCCTGGAATCCGTGTCCGCACGAACGGGCGTGCGCGTCCGCTCTCCCCTTGTCAAACTAGGAGAGCTCGAGTATACTCCTAGTTAGACTAGGAGGAACACTTCCGTGCGTAAGACCGCAGAACTGCTGCCGGGCACTCTCGACATGCTGATTCTAAAGGCAGTGTCGTTAAGGCCTCTGCATGGATACGGCGTATTGCAGCGCATTCAGCAAATCTCGGGCGATGCGCTGGAGATCCCCCAAGGGTCCTTGTATCCGGCGCTTTACCGGTTAGAGCATCAGGAACTAATCGCCGCCGAATGGGGCGTAAGCGAGAATAATCGCCGGGCGAAGTATTACACCTTGACGGTCGCGGGACGGCGTCGCCTGCGAGAGGAAACGGCCGGCTGGAATCGACTGGCGTCCGCGATTGCCGCTGCCCTGAACACTACGCCAGAGGGGGTGTGACGTGCTAAGACGCTTTCGCTCCCTGTTCCGGGTGCTCAAGTCACGTCGCGAGTTCGAACAGGGCATGACCGAAGAGCTGCGATTTCACATCGAGCAATACACGGATGACCTGGTGCGCTCCGGAATGCCGCCGCAAGAAGCGGCGCGGCGGGCCCGGATCGAGTTCGGCAGCCTGAATAACGTCCAGGATGAGTGCCGCGACGCACGCTGGCTCAACCCGATCGATGAACTGATCAGGCAATTGCGCCACGCCGCCCGATTGCTGCGCAAGACACCCAGATTCACCGCAACCGCCCTGGCGACCGTCGCCGTCTGCCTGGGCGCAAATCTGACGATCTTCGCGGTGGTGGACTCCATCCTGCTCCGCCCGCTTCCGTTTCCCGAGGCCGGCCGTCTGGTCACCGTGTTCAATACATACCCTAAAGCGGGTGTCGATCGCGACGGTTCCTCGGTAGCCAACTATTACGAACGCCGTGGCAGGATTCCCGCCCTCGCCGGGGTCGCCATGTATTCCTACGGTACGGCGGTCCTTGGCGAGGCGGGCTCAACCGAACGCGAGCAGATCGCACGGGTATCTCCGGAGTTTTTCTCAACGCTTGGGGCCGATCCGGCGATGGGACGCAGCTTCACGGATGAGGAAACCTCGTTTGAAACCGACAAAGTTGTGATTCTCACCGACGCTTACTGGCGGCAGCATTTCAATGCCGACCCGCAGGTGATCGGCAGGCAACTCCGCGTGGACGGACTTCGTAACACGGTAGCCGGTGTTCTGCCCCCCGGCTTCCGCTTCCTCTCCTCCGAGGCGCGCCTGTACTTTCCTTTCTCGTCGGGGCCCGAGGATCGTGGTTCCGGGCAGCGACATTCGGGTGGGAACTCCAAGCATATGATTGCCCGCCTTAAGCCAGGCGCGACCCTGTCACAGGCGCAGGCCCAGATCGACGCGCAGAATGCCACGCTGGAAGCAGACGATCCCGAGGCCAAAATGATGGCCGATGCCGGCTTTCGTTCTGTGGTGGCGCCCCTTCACGCGGACCACGTTCGAACGATCCGCCCCGCCTTATTGTGGATGCAGGCGGGCGCGTTCGCACTGTTGCTGATCGGCGCCGTCAACCTGACGAACCTGCTTTTAATCCGGGCGAGTAGCCGCGCAAAGGAAACCGCCGTCCGGCAGGCGTTGGGCGCGAGCCGGTTGCGCGTGGTAAGCGAGGTAGTCGTCGAGACCACCCTGCTTACGCTGGTAGGAGGCTTACTCGGACTCGCCGCCGGGGCGGGCGGTATCCGCCTCCTCCGCGTGCTGGGGACCGATCGTCTACCTTTGGGGACTCACATCGCCTTCGACGCTCGCCTGGCGTGCGTCGCGGTTCTCGGAGCCGTGGTCATGGGACTCGCGCTTGCGGTGCCCATCGCGTGGTTCAACCTCCGCGGCCGTCTGGCAGGCGGGGTCCAATCGGAGACCCGCGGCGGAACGCCCAGCCGCGCGGCTCAAAGCCTGCGCCATGGTTTTATCGTGGCGCAGATCGCGTTGGCAACGGTTCTGTTGAGCGGGGCGGGTCTGCTGGGGCTCAGTCTGGAGCGGGCCATGGAGGTCTCTCCGGGCTTTCGGCCGGGCCATGTTCTGACGGGGCAAATCTCCGTGCCGTGGAACAGATACCCGGACTGGCCGGCTCGCCTGGCATTCAACGAGAGGCTGTTGAAGGACGTGTCCCGCCAACCCGGAGTTTCGGCCGCCGGAGTGGTTAGCAATGTGCCCTTGAGCGGTAACAGCGGAAAAAGCGCCGCCACCGTAAAGGGCCACGTTCGCCTGCCCGGCGAATCGCCTCGTGGACATTACTCTTATGGAGTGGATGGCGACTACTTTGCCGCGATGGGCTTCTCCCTGAGGGAAGGACGTTTCCTCACGGCGGACGATTCGCGCCGGTCATCGCGGGTCTCGGTCGTGGACGAGGACTTCGCACGGTATTACTGGCCGCACAGCAGCGCTCTTGGCCAACACCTTTTCGAGGGCGGCGAACCGGCAACCGATGCCCAATCGTTCACCGTGGTAGGTGTGGTCGGTGCTGTGAAACAAGCCGGACTGACCGACCAGACGGCCCAAGGGGCGGTTTACTATCCTTACGCCTTGAGCGGGAACGACCGCCTTTTCATTGTCGTCCGCACCAGTCAGCGACCGGAATCGCTTGGGCTGGCGCTGCAGGAACTGGTTCGGCAAATCGATCCCGAACTGCCGGTGAACGACCTCCGGTCGATGGATACCCGCATTGCCGACAGCTTGGTGGAGCAACGCTCACCGGCATTGCTTGCGGGTATCTTTTCGCTGATCGCGGTACTGCTGATCGCAGTCGGCACCTATGGTGTCCTGAGTTACGCCGTGACGCAACGCCGCCGCGAGATCGGTGTGCGCATGGCATTGGGTGCGCGGCCGGAGCAGATACGCAGCCAGTTTCTGGCTCTTGCCCTACGCCTGCTGGTGGCCGGCGAAATACTCGGTATTATCGGAGCGTGGCTGGCCGGCCGGGCCATGCGGACGCTGCTCTTTCAAGTGCCGCCTCTTCACGTTGCGACCCTTGCCACTGCCGCCGGCGTCGTCGGCGTGGTTGCCCTGGCCGCTTGCCTGCTGCCATCTCACCGCGCCGCCCGGATGTCCCCAATGGAGGCCCTGGCCGACTTGTAGTTAGCTCCCTTCGGCTCTGCGAATAGGCGTGTGGCGCCTCAGGCAACCGCAAGTGTGGAGTCCCGCCCGGACCGCTTCGACCCCGTGCCACCCGCTTGCCTCCGGCGCCCTGTATCCTACATACATGAACCGCCGTACGTTTCTCACTCTCTCGGCTGCCGCGGCACTGCCGCGCGCTACCTTCGCCGCTGCCGCTCCCGTCAACAAACGGGAACGCATGCTCGGGTGGCTGGCCGGACAGGGCGCCCCCAACTACACGCCCGCCGCTTTCTTCCTCCACTTCGGCGACGGTTACAAGGCCGGTTCCGCCGCCGCTCAACGCCACCTGGAGTTTTTCCGCCACACCGACATGGATTTCCTCAAAATCCAGTTCGAGCAAACATACTCGCGCCAGGAGTTCCTGCAGAAACCGGCCGACTGGGCGAGGCTAAAGCTCGCCGGCGTCGACTTCTACGAACCGCTCCTGCAGACTGTCCGGGAACTGGTCAAGGCAGAGAAAAAGAACTCGCTCATCCTGATGACGCTCTATTCGCCGTTCATGTGCGCCGGCCACTGCGCCACCGGGCCGATGCTTCTGCAGCACCTGGAGGAGAACCCGGAAGCGGTTAAGAAGGGCCTCGAGATCCTCACCGAGAGCCAGCTCCTGTTCGTGCGCGCTTGCATCAAAGAGGGCGTCGACGGGTTCTACGCCTCCACCCAGGGCTCCGAAGCGAGGCGCTTCAGCAACCCCGCCATCTTCAGCAAATACGTGAAGCCTTTCGATCTCGTCGCGATGAAGGAAATCGCCACCGCCTGTCCGTTCAACATCCTGCACGTCTGCGATTACGTGGCACCCTACGCCAACTACGACGCCGTGTACGACTACCCCGGCCACGTGGTGAACTGCAACGTGAAGCTCTCCGACCGCCGGATTTCCGCGCAGGAAATCACCAGGCTGTTCAAACGTCCCTTCATGGGGGGAATGGACCGCCACGGCATCATCGGTACGGGAACACCGGCGCAGGTGGAAGCTGAAATCCGGCAGGTAGTGAAGAACTCCCCGCGGCCGTTCATGCTGGGCGCCGACTGCACGGTTGAGGCCGACACCAGCTGGGACCGTTTGAAACACGCCATCTCGGTTGCCCATCAGGTTGGGGCTTAGGGTTTACTGGCCCGCCGGCACCCGCGGACCCACGGTACGCATGTCGATCTGCTGGAACCCCATCTTTAGCGCCGGCGACTCCGGGCGCAGCCGGAAATCGAAATTGCCCGCGTTCACGAACAGCGGGTCGGCAATCACCGAGTCCTTGTCCTGCCCACCCGCCTGCCACTCCTCAAAAGACATCCCCGCGAAGCGGATGCCCGTGCCGCGCGTATCGAAATAGAGATTGCCCTTCATGGTGAACTTGTCGCCCGTCCAGTTGGAGCCCAGCAGGCGCCCCTCGTCGAAGTACACGATATTCCGCTCGAAGATAAACGACACGTGCGGCTCTACCCGCGTGCGCATTAATTGGTTCTCCCGGTTGAAGGCCCACACGTTGTTGCGTACCAGGTTCTCCCGCCCGTAGTGCTGATGGAATCCCGCGCTTTTGCAGTGGTACACAATGTTGTTTTCGATCAGCATGTCGCTCGATCCCTCGTCGGGATAGATGCCCCACCCGCCGTAGGTGAACGACGCGATGTCGTGGATCAGGTTGTTGCGAATCCGGGTGCCGGGCTGCTCGCCGAGCGTGTAGATGCCGCCCATGTCGCTCAGCATCTCCTTGCCGATATCGTGCAGATGATTGTACTCGATGATGTTCCCCTTGGATTGGTTGGCTGCGTAGCCCCACGTCCAGCCCACCGAAATCGCCGTGTAGAACAGGTCGTGAATGTGGTTGTGCACAATCTGGTTGCGCCCGCTCTGTAGCGCCCACACGCCTACCGCCGGAGCGTACACCAGGCCGAGATGGTGGATGTGATTGTCGGCGATCACGTTCTCATAATTCTGCAAATTGTCGTTGGGCGATTGGCCGGCTTCGCCGAGTTTGACGCCGCCGCCGCCCAGATCGAACAGTTCGCACGCCTGCACCTGGTTGCGCTTGCTGCCGCGCCCGAAAGCGATCGCGTAGCCGCCGGAGTGCGCCACCGTGCAGCGTTCCAGTTTGCATTCCACCGCGCCCGTGGCTTCGATGGCAGCCGGCGCCGGCGTGGCCGCCTGCGTGTCGGCGTAACCCTTCGGATCCATGCTCCAATCGGCGTGCGCGAACTGCAAGCCCCGAAAGGTCACGTTGCGCACGAATTCACCGGTTTCCGGCTTGCCTTCCAGGCGCACCAGTTGCACCAGCGCGGGTGCGATCACCTGCTCGGCGGGCATGTTTTCGCCGGCCACCAGCCAGTAGGTCACCGTGTGCGTCTTGCGGTCCAGATACCATTCGCCCGCCATGTCGAGCGCATCCGGCGCGTTCTCGATGAAATAGCGCGCGTCGGCTTCCTGGTTCGAGGGGCGCGGATCGAGCGTCAGCGTGGCCAGGCGCGCCGCCTGGTCCACCTTTACGATCGGCATCCGTATGTCGGCCCAGGCGAACAGGGCGATCACCTCGGCATCGCCGCCTTCCCACTCCTTCTTGATATCGCCGCCGCGATAGCGAAGTTGCAGCGGATTATCCCGCGGGCTCGGGCCATCGATCCGGTAGAAGCCGAAGTTCGGCGTGCGTGCGCGCTGCGCACGCCGGCCGCTGATGAACAATTGCCGGAACTCGGGACCGGTAGCATCGGCCGTCCAGCGCGCCCCTTGCGCCTTCTTCCAACCCGATATCACACGTCCGCCGCTGATCAGCGGACGCGCGCCCGGCGCCGCCTCCCACGTGGTGTTGGAATCCTCCGGCGTCAGTAGCAGAGTCTCGGCCAGAAAGTAGACGCCATCGCCGATGCGGATGGTCACGTTTCCGGTACTTCCGGCGCGGCGTCGCGCGCGGGCGGCGTCGCGGGCTTCGGCGAGGGTCTTCACGGGTCCGGCGGGCGATACGACAATCGTCTGCGCGGACAGCGTTGAAGCGAGAAGCAGCAGGCAGGCTCTCATGACCCCCGATTATCAAACGGACGCGCCTTTCGATTCAAGGGTGTTCAATATTATACACCGTCCGCCTGTGTATCGGTGCTAGACTACGTACTACCCGACACCTGTCCACCAGACCCGGCTGCACTCGCCGCGTCAGCTTCCGGTGCCCACTTGCCGGAAAGAAAGGAACGGGTATCGACAATTGAAAATTCTGCTGTACAACCCCGATAACGGCGTGACCCAAAACTTCATGCCGCACCTTTGGATGTTCCTGCTGCAATCGCTAACTCCGGCCGGCAACGAAGTATTGCTGATCGATGGCAACACTCAGCCGATGACCGATCCCGAGTTGGTGCAATACGCGCTCGATCAGAAGATCGGGCTCGTGGGGATTGGCGCGATGACCCGCATGATCGCCAAAGCTTACCGCGTGGCCGACGCCTTGCGTGCCGCCGGCGTGCCCGTGGTGATGGGCGGACCGCACGTCACCGAATGCCCGGACGAAGCCCTCGGACGCGACGGCGGACCGCGCCACGCCGACGCCATTGCGCTCGGCGAGGCCGATGAAACCTGGCCGCGCATCGTCGCCGACGCCGTCCGCGGACAACTCAAAGAAGTCTATACTCCGGTGGATGCCTTCGGGCAGGAGAAGAAACCCACCCTCCAGGACTATCCGCTGATTCCGTGGGACAAGCTCGATATCGATCAGTTCAACCGCATCCCCAGCTTTTTCCGCCGCGTCATGCAGCACTACGGCCATGCCTGGGAGACCTTTCACATCATCCCCATCGAGAGCGGCCGCGGCTGTCCCTACGGCTGCGAGTTCTGCACCGTCACGGGGTTCTTCGGCGATTCCATCCGCTTCCGCACGAATCAGAGCATCGTCGATGAAATGCT
>PLDO01000136.1 GCA_003136215.1 Bryobacterales bacterium | reverse complement strand
TGCGCGTCCCTACCGCGACTGAGTAGTTTCCGAGGCTGTTCCCGCAGGATCGCGACCGCGTACATGGCTGCAAACGGCAACACCATCTCCAACAGGCCGGCGTAATGGTCCCTGCTGTTGTAAGTGCCGGTGGCCTGGTCGCTCCCTCCGTTGCCGGAAGCCTGGATGAAGCCGATTGCGGCCTCCAGCGTTACGACCACGACTAGCGGCCAGACCAGAGCCCACGGAAAGCGGTCCAGACGCAGCGTCAACTCGCGCACCAGCAGAAAGACCACCGCGTACGCGGCCAATGTGAGCAAGGCTTGGGCAGTCGCGTAAGGCATTACCGTCAGCGGGACGAAACGGGGCATGGGACCGGCCACCGGCGTCATGGCGCGAAGCAGTTCCACGCGAGCGGGCGAGACGATCCGAACGAGGCCCAAAGGGAGCGGCGCCAGTTGGAGGGCCGCCACGCCGAGCGCCGTCCAGACGCACACGGTCACCAGGCGGTCCGCTCGGGGAATGCGCCTGCGCCGGGGGATCAGAAAGCAGACGGAGGCGATCACGCCTATCGCCAGCACGCAGGGGTTCCAATCCCGCGGCACGACGCCCGCCCGCTCGATGCAGGCCCAGGCCAGCGTCAATCCCAACAGGATGGCAGCGGCGATATTCATTGGTAGATTTTAGCGCGGTACTGGTTTACGCCAGCCCGTTTCTAATTTCCCCTTTCAAACCGTGCGTGCCGTTTTCCGGCACACGGCTTAACGATGATCTTCTGGGTGTGGCTTGCGCCGGGTATTTCACGGTGCCCATCAATCTGTGCAAGCCCATCCCGCGTAGCTGATCGCCGGTGAATGGCGCCCGCTTCGTTGGCCGCTGCCCACCCCGCCGGTACTGCCAGCGGCGCAAGCTCTTGACCACGAAGTAGTCCATCTTGTTGAACTCCCGGTCGGCGTTCCCCGTCCGGAAATAGTTCCCCCAGCCGCGAAGCACGGGCGTCAGTTCCGCGATGATCCGCCTCACTTCCTGCCCGCTTTGCCGCTTGCTGGTCAACTCTCGCACGCGATCGCGGAGTTTCTTCGTCGCCTTTGGGCTTGGCCACCGCTGCATGAAATGCCAACGGGGGTTTCGCTGGATGCTCCGCCTCTTGCGAATCGTACATCCCAGGAATACGAAGCTCTCCTTCCCACGTCTCAAGTCCACCATCCGCGTCTTCACGGGGTGCAGCGTCAGACCCAGCCGGCTCATCACCAGCCCGATCCGCCGGAGCGCTTCCCTCGCTGCCGATGCCGAGCGACACATCGCCACCAGATCATCGGCGTATCGGACCAGAACCCCAAGCTGGCTACATCTCGCCGCCCAGATCCGATCCAACTTGTTCAGGTAGATGTTGGCCANNAAGCGGCGAGATTACTCCGCCTTGCGGGGTTCCCGCCAGCGTTTCCCTCACCGTCCCATCCTCCATCACTCCCGCTTCCAACCATTGCCGGATCAACTTCAGCGCCCTTCGATCCGAGATCCGCTCTTTCACCAACTCCAGCAGGGTCTCCCTTTGGATGTTGTCGAAATAGCCTTGAATGTCTGCATCGACGACAAAGTTATGCCCCTGGTTGCCCGCTACTCGGATCGCTTCCAGAGCCTGGGTCGCGCTCCTCTTCGGCCGGAATCCATAACTGCATGGCTGGAAGTCCGCTTCGTAGATCGGCTCGATCACCAGCTTCGCCGCCATCTGCACCACCCGATCCCGCACCGTGGGGATCCCCAATGGCCGCTGCTTCCCATCTGCCTTCGGTATGTATCGCCGCTTCACCGGGGAAGGACGATATCGGCCTGCCCGCAACGCTGCTTGGATCTCCGCCAGAAACTCCCCTGGCCCTCGTTGTTCGATGACCTGGATCGTCTCCGCATCCACCCCTGCCGCGCCACCGTTGCTGCGCACCCGCCTCCATGCTTCCCACAGAACGTCACTCCTGTAGATCCGGTCGTACAACGCATGAAAACGCCGCGTTCTACTCTGCTTGGCACACACATATAGCTTGCGTTGGAGTTGTCGTACTTTATCAACCGGGATTTTGGCCGTTTCCGGCATGCCCTCGCACTTACCTCCTCACAAGCATGATCAAAGCAAGGTCCCTTCCCTCCAGCGCGTTATCTTGCGCGCCTTCCTCGGTACTTCGGACCTCTCGGACTCCCTCCCGGCTCCGTGCGATTTCAGCCGTCCGGCCTTATACGCCCGGTCTTTGCCCGACTCGGCTGCCAGGTAGGGTCTCTCCTGTTCCGCATTGCTCTTTCCCAACGTGCCGCCGCCTGAGACCCCGGGGAGGTCCAGCATCCGTTCCGGTCCTGCATGCTGTCTGTTGCCTTCGCCGTGAAATGAGCGGCTCGGCCCTCCCAAACACCTTTCGGTTGACAATATGACGAGGCTATTGCGTTCACTGATTGTTGCGGCCCGCCGGTTTGCTCCCCTCTGTTTCAAGGGCTTTTGACACTCCGCTCGGCTCGGTCGGATCTCTCCTCCCGGC
>PLDO01000085.1 GCA_003136215.1 Bryobacterales bacterium | reverse complement strand
CTCCAGCATCAAGTATGGCGAGGTTGTGGACGACAAGACGGGCGCGACCCCGCCCGCGACGCCTCCTCCACCCAAGAAGAAGTAGACGCCGGGAACATTGCCGCCTCTCGCAGCGTTGATGCGCTCCATAGAATCTTTTTGTGACCCGTTCGGCGCGACCTCTGCGATACTGGCCGTAATGTTGGTTGCGACTTCACGCCTGGATCATCACGCGAAGATTTCGCTGGACGTGTTCCTGCGTCTGACTGCCATGGATGTTTGCTGCGGACCTCCCCCCGCCGCGTAGCTCCCACCCAATTCGTCTGCTGTTCATTCCGTGGGAGAAGACTGTCCAATGCGGCACGAGGTATGAGGATGCATCGGGAAATCGAGCTCGATCTGGGGTCCCTGCGCGAGTTGTATAAATCGGGTGCGGCCACTCCGGCGGACGTCGTCGCGGCGGTGTATGACCGCCTGGCCGCGCAGCCGCTGGCGCCGGTGTGGATTTCCGTGGTGCCGCGCGAGAAGGCCCTCTCGCGTGCCCGTAAACTGGAGCGCAACCCGGTGGGCCCCGTGCTTCCGCTCTACGGCATCCCTTTTGCCATTGACGACAATATCGATCTGGCCGGCCTACCGACCACGGCGGCCTGCCCCGCCTATGCGTATGCGCCGGCGCGCAGCGCCACGGTGGTCCAGTCCCTGGTGGACGCCGGAGCCATCCCGGTGGGCAAGACCAACATGGATCAATTCGCTACCGGCCTCGCGGGCACACGCTCGCCGCACGGCGCCTGCTCCAGCGTCTTCGACGCGGCCTACATCTCGGGCGGCTCCAGTTCCGGATCGGCGGTAGCCGTGGCCTCGGGACTGGCCAGCTTCGCCCTCGGCACCGATACCGCCGGGTCGGGCCGCGTGCCGGCCGCCTTCAACGGACTGGTGGGGCTCAAACCCACTCGCGGCGCGCTCAGCGCGCATGGCGTAGTCCCCGGTTGCCGGACATTGGATTGCATCTCGATCTTCTCGCTGACCTGCGACGACGCGCACACCGTGTGGACCGCAGCGAGGGGGTTCGACGCAGACGATGGTTTCTCGCGAACCCCGCGCCCCGGCGATGAAGCGGCCCCGTGGCTCGCCGGCGCATTTTCCTTCGGCGTGCCGCCCTCCAGCCAGCTCGAATTCTTCGGCGACGATGCCGCCGCCGCCTTGTACGCACAGGCCGTGGAGCGCATGGAAGCCCTGGGCGGCCGCAGGATCGAGATCGATTTCTCCACCTTCCGCGCGGCCGGCGACCTGTTCTCCTCGGGACCGTGGGTTGCCGAGCGCTACGCCGCCATCCGCCAGTTCATGGAATTGCATGCGTGCCGGATGGACCCGGTGGTGCGCGCCATCATCGAAGGCGCGCGACGCTACTCGGCGGTGGACGCCTTTACGGCCGAATACCAGCTGCGCGATCTGCGCCGCGCGGCGGAAACCCAGTGGGAGAGCATGGACGTCCTGCTGCTGCCCACCACGGGCACCATCTACACCCACGAAGCGGTGGCCGCCGCCCCGGTTCCACTGGACACCAACCTCGGCTATTACACCCGCTTCGTCAATCTGCTGGATCTGGCGGCGGTCGCGGTCCCGGCAGGCGCTCGCGCCAATGGACTCCCGTTCGGCGTGTCGCTGATCGCTCCGGCTTTCAGTGAGGAAGCGCTGCTTTCGCTCGCCGATCGTTTCCACCGTGCGCAAACCCTTGTGCCCGGCGATGTCCTGGATCTGGCGGCTTGCCCGCCCGGCTGCATCGCGGTGGCCGTGGCGGGCGCTCATCTCTCCGGGCAGCCGCTCAACCACGAACTCACCGACCGCCGGGCGCAACTGGTCAAGACCTGCCGCACCGCGCCCGGCTACCGCCTCTATGCGCTGGAAGGCGCCCAAACGCCCAAGCCGGCGTTGGTCCGCGACCGCCATTTTGACGGTCGCGGAATCGAAGTAGAGGTCTGGGTCATGCCGGAAGACCAGTTCGGCAGCTTCGCCGCAGGGGTCAGCGCCCCCCTCGGCATCGGTAACGCGGTTCTGGATGACGGGTCCACGGTGAAATCCTTCATCTGCGAACCGTGCGCCATAGCCGGCGCCACGGAGATCACCCGGTTTGGCGGCTGGCGGCATTACCTCTCGCAGGCGCTGACCACAAGATAGATGGCGGGCGTTATCGGCGGAAGCCGTTGGAGTACCGGCGGCCGCGGTTGCCGCTGCGCGCACCGCCGCCGTAGTTTTCAGCCGGCGCGGCAGCTTATACCGGCTGCGGCTGGCGAATTTTCAGATAAGGGCGGAGTTTTTCCAGGGCGGCTTCGGAAGTGATGCCATATTTCGCGCGGAGGGCATCCAGCTTTCCATGCTCGATGAAGCGGTCCGGCCAGCCGATGCGCACCACTGGAGTGGTCAGGCCCAGGAGGTTCAGTTCCTCCAGTACCGCGCTGCCGAACCCTCCCCGCAGAACGTGGTCTTCGAGCGTCAGGATGGCATCCACCGTGCCCGCGAAGAACTCCAGCATCTCGACGTCGATCGGCTTGGCGAAGCGGGCATTGATGACCGCCGCGGCGATGCCTTCACCCTCCAGCTTGCGGGCGATCTCTTCGGCCATGGGAACCAGCGCACCCAGCGCAAAGATGGCCACCCGATCGTTGTCGCTGTGGTGGAGCAGTTCGGCTTTGCCGACCGGGATAGCGCGGGGAACGTCCTTCACCGGCGTGCCCGGTCCCAGGCCGCGCGGATAGCGCACCGCGATGGGGCCGTCCCAATGCATGGCCGTGAACAGCATGTCGGCCAGTTCGTCTTCGTCCTTCGGGACCATGTGCACCAGGTTCGGGACGGAGCGCAGATAGCTGATGTCGAAAAGGCCATGGTGGGTAGGGCCGTCGTCGGCGGAAAGGCCTCCCCGATCCATGCAGAACACCACCGGCAGGTTTTGCAGGCAGACATCGTGCACGATGGGGTCGAAGGCGCGCTGCAGAAAGGTGGAATAAATGGCGCAGAAGGGTTTGAAACCCTTGGCGGCCAGCCCGGCGGCGAACAGGACCGCATGCTCTTCGGCGATCCCCACATCGAAATACTTGTCCGGATGATGCGTCTGGAAGCGGTCGAGACCGGTGCCATTGGGCATGGCGGCGGTGATCGCCACCACCTTCGGGTCGCGGTCGGCCAGCTTCACCAGGGTATCGGCGAACACCTCGGAGTACGTGCGGCGGCCCAGCGGGGTAGTTTCGCCGGTCTCGGGGTCGTAAGGCCCAAGCCCGTGGAACTTCTTCTGCTTCTGCATGGCCGGCTCGAAGCCTTTACCCTTCTGGGTGAGCACATGCAGCAGCACGGGCCGGTCCTGCTTCTTCAGAAACTCGAACGTCTTGATCAGCCTTGCGGTATCGTGTCCGTCGATGGGGCCAAAGTATTTCAGTCCCAGCTCCTCGAAGATGACGCTGGGCCACAACATTCCTTTGGCGACCTCTTCGGCTTTACGCGCCATGCGCAAGGCAGCCACGCCGCCCACCTTCTCCACCAGTTTTCCGGCGCGATCGTGCAGATAGTCGAACTGCGGGCTGGTGACGATCTTGTTGAGATAGGTAGCAATGGCGCCGACGTTCTTATCGATGGACCACTCGTTATCGTTGAGGACGACAATCAGCCGTTTGGTGTGGTGAGCGATGTTGTTCAACGCCTCGTACGTAATCCCGCAGGTGAAGGCCGCGTCGCCCGCCACGGCGACGATGTGTTCTTTGCCGCCGGTCTTGTCGCGGGCCACGGCCATGCCCAGGGCCGCGGAGAGCGCCGTGCCGGCGTGACCCGCCCCGTAGCAATCGTGCGGGCTTTCGGTGCGCAGCATGAACCCGTTCAGGCCACCCGGCGTGCGTATGGTGTCGAACCGGTCCTGGCGCCCGGTCAGCAGCTTGTGCACGTAGGCCTGGTGGCCGGTGTCCCAGAGNNTGGCCGCCGTTGTTGGAAAGGACGGTAATTAGCCGTTCGCGTATTTCCGCCGCCAGTTGATCGAGTTCGGAAAGGGAGAGTTTTTTTACCTGCTCCGGCGAATCAATGCCTTCCAGTATGCTTGCCATAGTCAGCGTGAATCAGCGTTTCCAGCCAGCCTCAACCACGAGCGGATTCGCCAGCGTCCATTGCTCGCTTCGCGGTCACAATGGGATATCTTACCTGTCTAACGTCTACTATTTTCGCACGAAGCGAGGCGGTCTTTTGGGGCGCGCACGGCTACGCGATACAATAAGCCTCGCAACTTCAAGATGCCCCACACGTCAGGCAAGCCGACCCGCCGCGCCATACTGGTCGCGGGCGCCGCTGCTCCCGCTGTCGTCGCCCCATCGCGGACCGCCGAAACCGATCCGGAATCGAGCGTTCTGGATGCCGGCCAGGCGATCGATCTGGTGCGCGGGTCCGCCGCGGACCGCTGGCAGCCTCACAAACTGAACCTCGCGCCGGCGCGCTGGATCTGGATGCCGTGCGGGCGCGTCCTGCCGAACACCTTCGTGCTGTTCCGCCGCGAAATAGACCTCCCGGCGAAACCGGTGCGCGCCACGGCGCTGATTACGGCGGACAGCCGCTACCGGCTCTCGGCCAACGGGCAGCGCGCCGCCTGGGGACCGGCGCCGTCGGATCCGAGGCAGTTGGACGTAGACCCCATCGATCTGACTTCAATGCTTCGGCAGGGCGCCAATTCCCTCGGCGTCGAAGTGCTCTTTTACGGCACCGGCGACGGCACATGGCCCGGGGGCAAGCCGGGGCTCCTCTTCCATCTGGCGATCGATCTGCCGGACGGCGAGCGCCGCGTCGTGGCGAGCGACGAACGGTGGCTGACCTATCTCGACCGCGCGCACACGCCCGGCAAACCCAAACGCTGGTTCCTGCGCGCGCTGCAAGAAGAGTTCGACGCGCGCCAACACCCCGAGGGTTGGGACCAGGCCGGCTTTCGCCCCGACGCTCTGTGGCTCCCCGCGCGGGCCAGCGACACGCCGGCCGACAAGCCCGCCGCCGCCGGTGTGCTGCCGTTCTGGAGCGGAGACACGGTGGATCGCACCAACCCTGCGCGCAGTGCGCTTCGCCTGCGCCAGATCCCGCCGTGCCGGGAAGTGATGGTTCCGGCGACGAAGCTGGCCGAATCGGGCCGCGTGGAATGGCTGCGCCCGCCGGAAGACTGGTTTGAATCGCGCATCCCCGGCAGTTTCCGCATCGAGCGCGCGGAGGTGGCCAAACCGCTCGGCGAAGGAACGTGGGAATTGCGCGCGCCGTCGCAAGGCGAAGGCATCTGGGCCACCTTCGAGCTTGACGAGCAAGTGGTGGGCTGGCCGCGATTCACCATCGACGCTCCGGCCGGCACCATAGTCGAGGCCATGGTTCAGGAATCGCACGATCCAACGAAGACCGCGTGGCTCGACAGCCAGTTTTTCGCCTGGTCGCGGTTCGTCTGCCGGGAGGGCGTGAACGAGTTCGAGTGTTTCGATTTCGAATCGCTGCGCTGGCTGCAATTGCACGTTCGCAACTCGGCCCGCCCAGTGAAGATCGGCGCGGTGGGCGTACGGCGGCGCTTGTACGATTGGCCGGTGAAGCCGCGCATCGCCTGCTCCGACCCCGCGCTGCAGCGCCTGTTCGACGCCGGCGTCAACACGCTCTACAACTCCGCCATTGAAACGGTGGTGGATGGCATGGCGCGCGAACGGCAGCAGTACTCTGGCGATGGCGGCCATCAATTTCACGCCATCCGCTACGCCTTCGGCGAAACCCGCATCGGACGCCGCTACCTGCGCACGTTCAGCGAAGGACTCTCCACGGACGGCTACTTCCTGGACTGCTGGCCGGCGCACGACCGTCTGGCGCGCGTCGCCCAGAAGCAGGTGGATGGCGCGTTTTGGGGGCCTCTGCTCGACCACGGCGTGGGATTCAACTTCGATTGCTGGAATCATTACTGGGAGACCGGCGAGCGCGAGGCCCTGGTGGAGCCCTTCCCCCGGCTCGTCCGTTTCGCCGAATATCTTAAGGCGATGCGAAAGGCCGAAGGCCTCCTGCCGGTGGAGGATCTCGGCATCCCCACCGTGTGGATGGATCACGTTGCCTACCAGCAGCAGCGGCACAAGATGTGCTCGTTCAACCTTTACGTGTCGGCGATGCTGGGCCACGCGCTGGCGCCCATGGCGGACGTTCTCGGCGAGCCCGATCGCGCCAGCAGCTACCGGCAATTGAGCGCCTCGATTCTGGCCGCCGCGGTGCGCCGTTTCTGGGATCCGCGGCGCCGGCTGTTTGTGGCGAATCTACCGTGGGCCGCCGGGGAGAAGGCGACGCGTCTGTGCGACCGATCGCTGGCGACGTCGATTCTCTTCGATCAGTGCCCGGGCGGCGCTGTCGCAGCGGCCCTGAAGGCCCTCGTCGAATGCCCGTCCGAAATGGGTCTCTCCTACCCCTGCAACGCCGGTTGGCGCTACTGGGCGCTTGCCAAACTCGGGCGCGCCGACGTGGTGTTGAAGGACCTGCGGCAGCGTTGGGCCGTCCTGCCCTCGGTGACCCTCAACAACACCCTGCAGGAAGACTGGACCGTGCGCGCCGACTCCACCTCGCAATGGAGCCACTGCGCCCTGGCGCCGATTTTCGTCCTGTTCATGGATATCGCCGGCATCCGCCCCACTGCCGCCGGTTTCACGCGCTGCCAGATCCGCCCCCAACTGGGCGACCTCGGGCAGTTGAGCCTCACCGCGCACACGGTCCGCGGTCCCATCCAGTTCGACGCCCGCGCGGAAAGGGGCGGCCACGAGGTGCGGGTATCGCTCCCGCCCGGTTGCGCGGGAGAAGTGCTGGTGCGGACGGATTCGTCCGCTTCGAAACGCGAGCTTCTCGGGGCTGGGCAAACCGGAACGTTTTGGACCAGCGGCGGCAGATAGAGCGCGGGAGTATGCTGAAGTTTCCGGACAGGAGATTCCCATGGCCCGGGCACTTCGGATTTTCGTCCTGCTGTTCCTCGTCGCTCATCCGGCTCTGGTCCGAGCCGCGGATAACGGCTATCTAAGCAGTCTGCCCACTGGAGACCGCTGGCTGTCTCACATGAACCAGGACCTTCTACCCTTCTGGACGATGCCGGCCGCGTTGGGCAATCCCATGGGCGAATTCCCGTCCACCCGCTGCGACGACGGATCTCTGCTGAACTATAAGAACCCCTGCCCGATCATTGCAGGCAACGCCTACCTGCTGACCCCGGCGCTTTACCTGGTGGCGCTCTCCCGCCAGACCTACGGCTACGGAATCGCTTACCACCTGACCGGCGACCCCAAGTATCTCGGGTATATGAAAGCGGGTATCGATTACATCCGCCAGCATGCCATCGACCCGAGCGGCGGAATGTTCACCATGAAAGACCTCTCGGCCGGAAATTGGGGGCCCGCGCGCGAGCTCCGCAATCCCCAGGAACTCGGCTACGGCCTGCTGGGCATGGCTTTCTATTACTATCTGACGCGCGACGCCACCGTTCTCCAGGACATTCTGAACATCAAGAATTATATCTTCGACAGTTATTACAACCAGTCGTTGGGGACCATGCAGTGGCAACTGCAGTCCGGCGGCGGTGTGCTGTTCAACCAAAAGCAACTCGTCGCCGATCTCGACCAGATGAATACCTATCTGGTCCTGTTGACGCCCATGCTGCCCGAGCCTTATCAGAGCCAGTGGAAGCAAACCCTGACGCAGTATTCGCTCTCCATCCTCGGCACCTTCTACTCTCCGTCCAACGACCTCTTTTTCCTGCAGGCGGACACCCCCCAACAGCGCGACCTGGCCTTCACCGGCGTGGACGTGGGACACTCCAGCAAGGCACTCTGGATGATGCGCTGGACAGGCCTTCTCACCGGCGATCAGGGTCTGACCGGCTTTGCCGAGTCCGGCGGCCGCCGGCTACTGGATCGCGCCTACATTGCCGAACCGGATGGCACCGGCTCCTGGGCCGGAGGCGTGCTGCAAGGCGGCGCCCTCGACAAGAATAAGACCTGGTGGGTTTACGACGAATTGGACCAGCTTGCGGCCACCCTGGCGCTCGGCGACGTGGTCGCCGGCAAATACCTTCCGCAAACCAACAACTACTGGTTCCAATACTTCGTGGATACGCAGTACGGCGAGGTGTGGAACGGCGTGAACTACGGCTCCAATACCCCGCAGCGCGATTACCCCAAGTCCTGGGCGTGGAAGAACGCCTATCACGATATGGAACATGTGCTGGTGGGTTACATCACCGCGCAGTGGCTGCACGGCCAACCAGCCGTTCTGCATTACGCCTTCGGTCAGACCGTGGACCAGACCACCATTCACCCGTATTACTTCTCCGGCACGATCGACTCGCTGACCACTACGCAGGACACGGCGGGGAATTCTTACCAGGCGGTCACCTTCCATCCTCCCGACATCGGCACTGCGCCGGCCGTCGCGCTCACTTCCGCGGCCAGCGTCCTGGCAGGCCCGCTGGCCGCGGGTTCCATCGCTTCGGCCTGGGGCTCGCAACTTGCGTCCGGCACTGCCGGCGCCACGGTTTCGGTGACGGACCGCGCCGGAACGTCGCGCCCCGCCACGGTGTTCTACGCCTCGCCGTCGCAAGTCAACTTCCGGATTCCGCCCGGCACCGCCAGCGGCGCCGCGAGCCTCAGCATCGCGTCCGCGGGCACGGTGACGCGCGCCGCCATGCAGATTGCCGCGGTCTCGCCCGGCATCTTCCAGCTCAACGGCACGGCACTGGCGGCCGCGCAAGTCGCGCGCGTCCGCTCCGGCCAGCCGACGGTGCTGGAAGCTGTGTACCTGGTGGGCGCTGGAAACGCGGTGCTGCCGCTCCCCATCGATCTCGGCCCCGCTACCGACGCCGTGTACCTCACGATCTACGCCACGGGCCTGCAGAATGCGAAGAGCGTCGCGGTGACGGTGGGCGGCCAGACGGTCCCGGTCCTGTACGCGGGCGTCCAGGGAACTTACGACGGGCTCGATCAGGTCAACTTGGGGCCGGTGCCGCGTTCCTTGACCGGCCGCGGCAGGGTGAACATCGTCCTGACCGCCGACGGAGAGACCGCCAATCCCGTCGAGCTGGCAATCAAATAGGACTGCGCGGGCTTGGGCTTACCGGCGATCGGGCGGCGAGGCATGCCGGTCGCGAAACGGATGCTCCGCTTCGTACAACGCGATCCGGCTACCGATCTCGTCCGCCAGCGCGGACTGGTTCTCTTGCGAAGCCTGAGCCTGGGCCCTGCGCGCCGTCAGGACCGCGTCGGCGAACTGCCCCTTCTCGGCGTACGCGGCGGCGAGCGTGTCCAGCAGCCGGGGATCGTTTCCGCCGGAGTGCTCCACCGCCCTTACCGCCAGGGCCAGCGCCTCGCCGCCGTTGCGGAGGGTCGCGTCGGGCGAGGTCGCCAGCACCCAGGCCGCCCGCCGCAGCGCCGTAACGCCGTTGGGTTGCAACTGGATGCTCTCGCGCCAGTGCGTCAGGGCTTCCGCCGTCTGCCCTTGCGCTTCCAGCGCGTCGCCCAGCCGGTCGTGGGCCTCGGCATACTTTGCGTCGAACTCCAGGGCGGTCCGCCATTCCCGGATGGCGCCCTGCGCATCGCCGCGCTGGCTCAAAGCCAGCCCCAGATGGTAGTGCGCGAGCGCATTCGCGGGGTCCGACTCCAGCGCCTGGCGCAATTGGACGATCGCCTCGTCCAGGCGCCCCACCTTCAGCAGCGCGCCGCCCAGATTGGCACGCGCGACGGCGAAATCCGGTTTCCGTTCGACCGCTTTTTCGAATTGCGCCACGGCTTCCTCCGCGCGTCCTGTTTGCGCCAACAGCAAGCCGAGATCGTTGAAACCCTGCGCCGATGTGGGGTCGGCCTCGAGCGCCGCGCGGAGCTTGATCTCCGACGCTTTCCGGACATGGGCCACGGATTCCTCCCGGTGGCCCGTCATGAGCAGCACGGCTCCCAGGTTGCGGTGTGCGGTTTCGTCGTCGGGGCTCAGCTCCAGGACTTGCCTCCATTTCGCGGCGGACTCCTCGTACCGCCGCGTCCTTTGCAGGTATGCCGCGCTGTTGAATAGGCGGTAATAGTCGATCACCGGGCCGCCGATTTGCCGCAAGCCATCGGGCGCGATGTTCACGAACTCGGGAATGTTCACCGCCCGGTTGGCGGCGGTCGCGTTCTCGATCAGAATCGGCGGGCTGTCGCTGCCATCCGCGTCGATGTGCGTGAGATACATCTGCGTGTAGGGCGATCTGCTCTTCGACGAAAACACCAGCCAGCGTCCATTGGGCGAAAAGCTGTGCCACGAATTCATCCTGGGAGTGTTGCATCGCATGCGCCGCGCCTGCCCGCCGCCCGCGGGAACAATGTACAACTGGCTGTCGGGACGCATGAGCTCCCCGTTGCGGCACTGCACGAAGACGATCCATCGTCCATCCGGCGACACCTTGGGGAACGTATTGCTCATGCCGTTGCCCGAGGCGCCGGCAACCGGCTCCGGTGTGCCTCCCTGGCCGTTGCGGAACGCAACCCGGTAGAGGTCATATTTGATTTGGAGTTCGTTTGGGTCGTTGGCGAACTGCGCGAGCGGCACACCCGGCGGATTGGGATCCGTGGTCTGGGCGCGGGCAAACACCAGGTACCGGCTGTCGGGGCTCCACACCGCGCCCATCTGCACAAACCGCTCGTCATCGGCGCCGGGCAGCGGTTGCAGTACTCCCGTCTGCCGGCTGTACCAGCTCAGAATCCCGCGGGCTGGATAGAACACCTGGAGGAAGCGGTAGTCCTTGAAATTGGCCACGTAATAGTTGCTGGGAGGTTCCTGCGTTGTGGCAGACATCGAGAGTGGGTTGACCGTCGTGACCACGTACTGCCCGTCCGGGGAAACCTGCGACATGAAGCCGACCCGGACGCTCCCCTTCAGCTTGCCCGCCGGCGAACTCCACTGAATCAAGTCTTGCCGGCGGATCGACATCTCGCGCGCCACCGGCGTCAGGAAGTACATCCCCCGGTTGCCCTGCAAGCCATCCAGATCCATTCCCATGGTCTTGCCGTCGGCGGAGAACGAATGGCAGTTGGCGCACAGCGGCAGGTTTTCCATGACCACGCGACTGCGGGCTTCTGCCACATTGCGCACTCTCCAGGCGACCAGCGGGATGGCTTCCGCGGCCAGTGGTTTGATCACGCCCTTCTCCAACTCCGAGGGCATCAGCGGCACATCGCGATAGAAGATGGGCGCGCCCACCGCGTCTTTTGACGTCCAAATGCCGGCCTCTCCACGGGAGACGGCCTGCTCCGGGGCGTCGCCGCGAAACCCCGTGATGGTCACGGTGGCGGGGCGGGAGACGGAACGCCGCTTGATGGTCTGCCACGCCGCCGGGTCCGGCGTCCAGGAATGTGCCGCCGCCAATTGGGGCGTGAGCGCGGGCGGCTCATTGGTGTCGGCGACGCAATCCGGATCGATTCTCCCGATGCGCAGGCGCTCGCCCTTGGATGTGGCGTGAATCATCGCCGGTTCACCGCCGAACGAGACGTCGATTCGCCAAAACGCGACACCCTTTGCCGCATCGCGCCAAAGAAACGTCGGGGGCGGGAATTCGGGCGGGAAAATCGATCCGCTCTCGGGATAATCGATGTTGATCGCGGCTGCGGCGCGCGCCCGCGGCGGGCTGGTGGCCTGGCTTTGGGGGGCTTCAGACGCGCCCGCCGCCAAGGCCAGCAGGAGGCAGGGCAGGAGGAGTACCCGGCAAGCTAACGCATGCCCCACCTTCATGAAAGGCCAGCCTTCATTCGCATCCCACCATAAGATCAGCTTAACGCTGCGACGCCTCATCGAGTGATGGACGCGGTCTGAAGCGGTGGTGTCTGCAGGCTCGAATGGCGGAAGCTGCTCAAGAACGATCGGGGTCCGGAACTGCCGCGCAGATGGGTGCGCACCACGCCAACCATCCATCGGGTAGCCTCAAACCCGCGCCAATACCAGTTATCGCGAAGGAGATCGTTTCGGGCGCTGAGGATCTCGCGCCGCGCAAAGACCGCCAATTTGCCTCCGTGGGCCGGTATGGGCGCGCTATCCGTCGTTTCGGTGGAAAGGCGTGGCGCGCGGCACTCATTCAGTTGGATCACCGCGAGCCTGGTATCTGTGGTCATCACGTCCCCCGTGCCGTTCTCCGTGACCCTCGGAACGTCCGCGCGCCCGACCCAGTCCAGCGAGTTCGTGCAACCCGTGAATGCCAGATCATAGGCGACCTTGTCGCGTTCCTGATCCACGTCGGAGGCGATCTTGTGGGTGAAAGGCTTGCCCGGCCGCAGGAACCCGAAATCCACATCGCGCGTGGCGGCGCCGATCCACAATTCCTGGCCGTCCCAATCGCCCGCCTGCTTCCACAGGCGGATGTGGTGACGCTTGGAAACGTCGTTGAGTCCTTTTTCCCAGGACATGTCCGCCTGCGCTCCGTTGAGCGACAAAGCAGACATGGGGGCGGAATCGAATCCGTGCCGCTCGCCGACCGCGCGGATCCACTGCACGCGGCGGCGGAAGTTGGACGGACGGGCCGCGGACCAGCCGGCAGCAAGGAACGCGGCGGTAATTTCATCGCGAGATCCGATGAGCGCCACGTTCGTGAGATCCGCCGGACGCCGGCGGGCCGTGGCGAGCGTCCGGCTCGGCATGGAACCCAACAGGCTGTGGAGGGCGACCCGCTCCTCAGCGGGCGGTGCGGGGCTGAGGGGCTCTTCCAGGGAGGCGGCGAGAGACAGAGGCTCGGTCAGCGTCAGGGTGAGCTCGGCGCCGGCGGGCAAATAGATCTCCGGCTCCGGGAGGTGGATGACCGCGGCCTTGATGATCCATACGGCGATCGCGGCGTGCAGGTCGCAGCGAAAGAGCAGGGTCCTGACGTAGCCGCTGACGCGGTAGGAGCCGCTGTCGGTGGCGCGGACGCCGTGTATCCTGCCGTCGCGGGTCACGTGCTCCCGGGCATTGTCCACCTCGGCTACGCGCGCCCCTAGCGGCAGTGGCTCGCCGTCGGGAAGGGCCACCTGATTGAACTCCAGGTCGAGCGCGGCCGTTTCATGGCGTATCCCCAGCCCTACGCGCGAGGCGCGTTTCACGCTTCCGGACAACACGCTCCCGGCCGGCAACACCGTCGCATCGTCCAAGGTTACGGGAGCGATCAGAACCGCGCTCACCCGGGTTCCCGCCGCGCTTGTGTAGGAACCGACCGTGGTGGTCAGCCGGATGTGGAGTGGCGTTCCAGGCGGGACGTGCCGGATGGGGGGCGGGTTGATCAGGAAGAACAGAAACGGGAGGATGAGCATGGCGGGCTACAGTCGAACTGACTTTCCGCGAGCGCCAATTCGCCTGAGTTGCAGCAGGCGGCAACCAGCCCGCGCTGTCACTTCGCGCTGGCCAGGAGCCAGGAGGCTTCTCTCAAGATCGGCGAACAGGGCCACATTCCCCTCCGGAGTGAGCCGGCCGACATAACCGATGCGAAATGCGCAGTCCTGTCGGCGGCGACGCTGAGGAGAGTATACTCCAACACCGATGCCTTGCGCTATCCTGCGAGCTTAAAAATGATTTGGGATCCGGGGCTGCCCCCGTAGTTGGCGTAAAGCCGGGAAGTTTGGTGCGGATGAGAGGACTTGAACCTCCACACCCTTGCGAGTACATGGACCTGAACCATGCGCGTCTGCCAATTCCGCCACATCCGCACGTCTGTACAACAGGCAGGAAACTCTATCTTTTCAAACCGCGAACCCGGAGTCAACTGTTGGCGGCTGTCGCGGCGTCTTACGGCCGCGAAACACTACAAACTAGACGACGTCGACGCCCATGCTGCGCGCCGTGCCGCGCACGCTCCGCATGGCGGCTTCCAGTTCGAAGCAGTTCAAATCGGGCATCTTGATCTTGGCGATCTCTTCGATCTGAGCCTGGGTGATCTTGCCGACCTTCGTCTTATGCGGCTCGGGTGAGCCCTTCGCCAGATTGCACGCGCGCTTGATGAGCACCGGCACCGGCGGCGTCTTGGTGATAAACGTGAACGAACGGTCCGAAAAAATGGTGATCACCACGGGGATGATCAGACCTTCCTGGTCTTTGCCCGACGTCTTCGCATTGAACGCCTTGCAAAAATCCATGATGTTCACGCCCTGCGGTCCGAGCGCCGTACCTACCGGGGGAGCCGGCGTTGCCTTGCCCGCCGGAATCTGCAGCTTGACCTGCGCTGTAATCTTCTTCGCCATACGTTAACCCTTTTCCACCTGCAAGAATTCCAATTCCACCGGCGTCGCGCGTCCGAAAATCGTCACCATCACGCGCAATGTGCCGCGCTCGGGATTGACCTCGTCCACTTTCCCAGAGAAATTCGCGAAGGGCCCGTCCACGATGCGCACGGGATCGTTCTTCTCGAACGTCATCTTCGGCCGCGGCCGCTCCGCGCTGGACGCCTGGCGGTTCAATATCGAGTTCACTTCCTCGGGACTCAGCGGCACGGGGGAATTCCCTCCGCCCACAAAGCCCGTGACGCGCGGCGTGTTCTTCACTTCGTGCCACAACGCGTCGCTCATTTCCATTTCCACCAACACGTAACCCGGATACACGAGGCGCTTGCTGGTGACCTTCTTGCCGTTGCGCAACTCCACCACTTCTTCGGTCGGAATCAGAATCTGCCCGATCTTATCGGCGAATCCGAAGGCATCGGAGCGTGTGCGCAGCGATTCCTGTACCTTATTTTCAAATCCCGAATAAGTGTGGATGATGTACCAGTTCTTGGGCGATGCTTCCGGCGCCGCGACTTCGGCGGGTTGTTCGACGTACTCCGCGGCCGCTTCCACGGCCTCGGGCACTCCGCTTTGCCCGGCGGATTCTTCCGGGCCGTCGCCAGCCTCGGCGAACCGTTCGTGTTCCGGCTGTTCTTCTAGATAGTCCTTCTCGTCGGCCATATCCCGCCTATTTTGTGAAGAAGTCCAAGACCTTCTTGAGGCCGCTCGTCAGCACGGAATCCACCACCGCGAAATACGCGGCGAAGGCGAACACGCTGAGGATCACGACCGCCGTGGTACCCTCCACCTGTTTGCGGTTCGGCCAGGTCACGCGGCGCATCTCCAACTTCAGATCGTTGAAGTAGTCCTTCGTGTCGTGATACCAAACTTTGACGTCAGCAGCCATAAAGTCTTCCTTAAGCCACGTACTCCCAACTGGTTGCGGGGTGTTTGGCAGGGGCGGAGGGATTCGAACCCCCACTCGCGGTTTTGGAGACCGCTGGTCTGCCGTTAAACCTACGCCCCTGTGTCGCACCCCCCCGTTCAGGGGGGCACTCCTATTCTACTTGATTTCCTTATGCGCCTGGTGCTTCCGGCAGTGCCGGCAGAACTTCTTCATTTCCAGGCGTTCGGTGGTAGTCTTCTTGTTCTTCGTAGAGGTATAGTTCCGGTTTTTGCACTCTGTGCACTGGAACGTAATGATGTCGCGAGGCATGGCTCAAACTCCTACTTAATGATCTCTGTCAC
>PLDO01000536.1 GCA_003136215.1 Bryobacterales bacterium | reverse complement strand
CGAAAAAGCTGGTGGAGGCGCCCACTTCGAACTTGGCCTGTTCGGCGGCCAGCGATTCGTCCTGCAAACGGCGAGCTTCGGCGGCGGCTTCGTAACTGGCGCGGGAGCGGCGCATGGCGATCAGGGCGTCTTCCACTTCCAGGCGCGCCTGATTCTGCAGCTGGCGCAAGCGGATCTCCGACTGCTTCACCTGCAACTCGTCGCGCGCCACATCGGCCTCCGCCACCCGGTTGCGGAGGGGGAGCGTCATTTGCAGTCCGACCCCGTAGGTAGGGTAATTGCGGGCCAGAATCTGGCCCAGCGCGCTGCCATAACCACCGATGAAGCCCGGGTCGAAAAAGCCGGTGAACGGCGTGGGCTGGCCGGCGAGTCCGCTATTTTGCATGACGCCGACGAGATCCAATTGGGGCTTGGTGAGGTTGCGCGTGCCCTGCAGGCCGATTTGCGAAATAGCAATCTGCAAGCGCGCCTGGTCGAGGTCGGGGCGATGCGCCAGCGCGTCGGCGGTGAGNNCGGTGGGGATGATGCGGGCGCCCGCCACCTCGGGATCCTCGTTGCCGCGGCGGGTGATCACGTTTTTGAAAATGGCTTCCTGTTCCTCGCGCAGACCGGTGGCATTGATCAGATCCTGGCGGGTGGAAAACACCTGCGCGTTGGCGCGCGTCATTTCCACCTGCGCCAGCGTGCCTTCTTCCACCTGCGCCCGAACGTCGGAGAGAAGTTTGTCGGCGAGCGCAACGGTCTCCTGTTTCACCTTTTCGTCTTCGGTGAGCGCGACGAGGTCGGTATAGAGGCGGATCACGCCGTAGACAGTCAGTATCAGCTGCTGCTGGAAGAGCAGGCTGGTGATCTTCTGCTCGTTGACGGCGATGCGGATGAAGCGGCGGTTCAGGCTGGCGCCGAAGCCGCGCAGCAATGGTTGCGTGGCGGTGAAGCCGAGGGTGGAATTGGTGTAAGGGTTGTATCCGTTGCGCTGCGAGTTGAGCGACACCCGGCTGTTGTCGAAGTTCAGGCCGACCTGCGCGCCGGAGGCGAAGCCCTGCTGGACCCCGGCGTTGAACAGCGTGGTGCCGGTGACCAGCGAACTGGTTCCGGTGGTGGACGAACTGGACTGCGGCGTGGTCTGGTGAGTCCAGTTCAATTGTCCAACAACGGCGGGGTCGTAACTCGGGATCACGCTGCCGGTGGACTGCGCGATGGTCCCCTGGATGGAGTCATTGACCACTGGCTCGCCGAGGATGTTGAGCCCGACCGCGCTGGTGGACACCGAACTGCCGGCGGTGGCGCGTCCGGCCGCGGCGGCGGTCGTGAGCACCGGGCTCAGCGGGCCGCCCGTGCCGGTGGGGACTTCGGCGAGGGTGAAATTGAGCCCGCGGGTGAGTCCGCCGCCTTTGGCGCGCAGGAGTTCGCTATCGCCCTGGGGAAGAAGGTAACGCTGGAGCTCGATATCGAGGTTGTTTTCGATGGCCAGGGCGAGCGCGTCCTGGAGCGAGAGGTAGAGGTTGCCGGCGCGCATGAGTTCGTGCACGCGCTGCGAGTTCTCGCTGCGTACCTCGGGCGTCGTCGAGCGCGGAGCGCCGGGCGGGTTGCCGGTCTGGGCGAACGCGAGACCGGCGGCCAGAAACAGCGCCAGTGAGGCGCGGGCAGAGTTGTGAGACATTTCGAGTCCTACCGCTTCTTGCCGGGCGCGGCTTTCTCCGGTGCGGCTACGGGATTCACCTTCACGCCCTCACGCACCTCGTCGCTCGGATTGACGGCGAGTTGTTGGCCCTCCTGGAGACCCGAGAGCACCTCGAGGCGATCGCCGTAGTCGCGGCCCAGCTGAATGCGCGTGAAGTGAACCGTGGCATCGGGCCGCACCACCGCCACCTGCGGCCCGTCGCTGCGCACCACGAGGGTGTCGCCGGGGATGAGCAGAGGCGGGAACTTGCGGGGCACGGTAAGATCCACCTGGGCGAACATGCCGGGCATGAGGGCGCCGTCCGTATTGATCACCTGGACTTCGGTGAGCAAGGTCCGGGTGGCGGGGTCGAGGGAATTGGAGGTTCGCGTGACCACGCCATCGAACTTGCGGCCGGGGCGTTCGGCGATGGAGATGATGGCATGCTGACCCACCTTGACGGATTCCGCGTCGGCCTGTGGGAGGTTGATGTAGGTGCGCAGCGTTCCGGACTGCGCGACGCGGAAGAGGAGCGTGCTGCCTTCGTTGACCAGCGCGCCGGTATCCACATTGCGCAGGGTGATCACGCCATCGAAGGGCGCGCGCACGGTTTGATAGGTCTTGATCTGGTTCAGCCTGGCGAGGTTGGCTTCGGCGGCGCTGACGGAGCTGCGCATGGCGGCGGCGGCCTTGACGAGCGCCTCCACGTTGGCCTGCTGCGCGGCGTATTGCGCCTGCGCGTTGTCATTGTCCTGTTTGGAGATCACGCCGCGGCCCAGCAGGTTGGCCATGCGTCCGGCGGTGAGGCGGGCCAGGTTCTCATTGGCGCGGCCCTGTTGGATGGCGGCTTCGGCCTGCTGTACGCTGCTCTTGGCCTGATCGATGGTGGCGTTGGCCTGGAGAATCTGTTGATCGAGCTCCGGGGCTTCGACTTCGGCCACCACCTGTCCGGTCTTGACGCGGTCGCCGATATCCACGTAGCGTTTGCGAATGTAGCCGGTGGCGCGGGCCAGAATCGGGGCCTCGGTGACCGCCTGAATGTTACCCGGCAGAACCAGCAGGCTGTTGCCCTCGCTCCGCGTGACCCGGCTGACGTTGACCAGCGGGAGGGTGCGGCCCGTCTCCTTGGATTCCGCTGCCAAAACGGCTTCACGCCGCTGCCGGGGAAGATAACCCACGAAGAAGCCCACCACTATCAGGACGGCCAGCAGCAGGGCGATCAGGATCAGGCTGATGGTGGAGGGCCGGCGGTTTTGCCGGCCGCCCGGATGGCCGAGCTTCTTCTGCTCTTCCAATTGCCGCTTCAGGCTTTCGATTTCCGACCTCAGCTGCTCTTCGGTGCCGTTGACTTGGTTCATAACTGGTCCTCGCGCAACGTCATTTCGTCGCGCAAGTATTCGTGCTCCTCTTCCACAATTCTGCGTTCGAAATCGATGGGCGGATTCTTGCGCAGCAGGCTATAAACCAATGGAACCACAAATAGGGTGGTAAGGGTAGCCAGCAGCAGGCCGCCGATCACGGCGCGCCCCAGCGGCGCGTTCTGCTCGCCGCCTTCGCCCATGCCGAGCGCCATCGGCAGCATGCCCATGATCATGGCAGCGGCGGTCATAAGGACGGGGCGGATGCGGGTGTGTCCGGAGGAAAGCGCGGCGGAGCGTGCGTCCATGCCTTCCTCGCGTTGATCGTTGGCGAAGACCACCAGCAGGATGCTGTTGGCGGTGGCCACGCCGATACACATGATGGAACCCATCAGGGAGGGCACGCTGAAGGTGGTCTGGGTGATGAACAGCATCCACACGATACCGGCCAGCGCCCCTGGCAAGGCCATCAGGATGATGAAGGGGTCCAGCCAGCTTTGGAAATTCACCGCCATCAGCAGATAGACCAGCACCACGGCGAAGATCATGCCGAGCCCGAGGCGGTAGAAGGAATTCTGCATGGTGAGGAGTTGTCCGCGCACCTCGATGGTGGTGCCGCGCGGCAGTTTGGGCGTCATCTCCGCGACAATCTTCTCCACCCCGGCGCCCACGCTGCCCAGATCGCGGCGGTCGACATTGGCGTAAACATCGATCACCGGGGTCACATTGTAGTGGTTGACAATTTCGGGGGCGACGCTGCGGCTCACGGAAACCATATTGGACAGCAACTGCGGGCCGCCGGAGGCGGAACCGGGGTTGCCATAGGCGGCGGATGCCTGGTTCGGGCCCGCGCCGATTCCCGCGCTAGTCTGGTTGGCGCTGCCGGAGTTCGATGTCGAGGTGGTGACGTTGACGCTGCTGAAGGCCGCACTCACCGGCGTGCGCAGCAGCGCGTCCACTGAATCCACGCGGTACTGCGGGGTCTGCACGGCGATGCCGTAGCTCACACCGGTGCGCCAGTCGAGAAACTGTGTGGGAGCGATCTGCCCGCTGGAGCTGAGCGAGATCAGCAGGCTGGTGGCCACGTCGCGCTGCGTCAGCCCCACCTGTCCGGCCTTGGCGCGGTCGACGTTGAGATTGATCACGGGGTAGTCCACCACCTGGTGAATATGGACGTCCGCCGCGCCCGGAACGAGCGTCACCTTGGCGGCAATCTGGCGCGCGATCTCGTAGTTCGATGCGGCGTTGCGCGAAAGCACCTGGACATCGATGGGTGCGGGCAATCCAAAATTCAGGATTTGATTGGTGATGTTGGCCGCCTCGAAGAAGAAAACTACGTCGGGAAACTTCTCGTTGAGGCGCTTGCGCAGCCGGTTGGTGTACTCGGCGGTGGAACCGTGCTCTTCGGGTTTGAGGGAGATCAGGATGTCGCCGTCACTGACACCAAGGGTCGGACTGTCGCCGAAGGCAAGGTTGAAACCGCCGTTGGGGATGCCGATGTTGTCGATGATGTTTTCGATTTCCCTGGGCGGCACGACTTGCCGGATTTCGTTTTCGATTGCCGCGAAGATCTGCTCGGTTTTTTCAATGCGCGTCCCGGAGGGCGCCCGCGCGTGCAGGCGCATGGCGCCGGAATCCACCGTCGGGAAGAAATCGCGGCCAATCAGCGGAGCCAGACACAGGGAGCCGGCGACAAAGAGGAAGAATCCGCCCAGCACCGGCAGGCGATGATCCAGGCACCAGTGGAGCAGCGAGCTGTAAGAGGCGCGCATCAGTTCGAAGCGCCGGTTGAAGATATAATGCGCGCGCCAGATCAGGCCCGTGCCGCCTTCTTCATGCTCGCCGCGCGCATACAGCTTGACCTCGGAGCGCAGCATGTAGTGCACCATCGTGGGGATGAGCGTGCGCGACAGGAAATACGAGGCCATCATGGCGAAAACCACGGCCATGGCAAGCGGCGTGAACAGGTACTTGGCGGCGCCGGTCAGCAGCAGCACCGGTACGAAAACGATGCAGATGGCCAGCGTGGAAACGAACGCCGGCGCGGCAATCTGCTGGGCGCCATCGAGCACGGCGCGCACCAGCGGTTTCTTCATCGCCATGTTGCGATGGGTGTTTTCGATTTCGACGGTGGCGTCGTCCACCAGGATGCCGACGGCGAGCGCCAGGCCGCCGAGCGTCATCACGTTGGTAGTCTGGCCAAGCAGGTTGAGAAAAATCAGCGAAGTCAGAATGGATAGCGGAATGGAGATGCAGACAATCACCGTGCTGCGCCAGCTTCCCAGGAAGAGCAGGATCATCAGGCCGGTGAGCATCGCCGCGATCACCCCCTCGCGCACGACGCCGTTGATGGCCGCGCGCACGAAGACCGATTGGTCGAAAAGCTGCCTCACCTTCAGGGCGGAAGGCAGGCCGGCCAGGATCTTGGGCAGCGCGGCTTTGACATTATTCACCACCGCCAGCGTGGAGGCCTTGCCGTTGCGCATCACCGTCAAGAGCGCGCCGCGGGTGCCGTTGGTGCGCACGATGCTGGTCTGCACCGAATACCCGTCGCGGACCTGCGCCACGTCCTTGAGGTAGACCGTGGCTCCGTTGACGACGCGAATCGGCATATAGTTCAGCTCGTCCAGAACATGGGGAGCGGAATTGGTCCAGACCTGGTAATCCTTGTCGCCGATTTTGGCGGTGCCGGCGGGGAAGATGAGGTTCTGGTTACCCAGCGCGGTGGAAACGTCGGAAGCGGAGAGTCCCTTGGCGGTAAGTTGATCCGAGTTGAGATCCACCATGACCTGGCGGAACTTGCCGCCGTAGGGCAGGGGCACGGACGCGCCCTGAATGGTGGCCAGCTGGGTGCGGATGAAGTTCTGCCCCATGTCGAACAGCTCCTGTTCGCTCATGGTGTCGCTCTGCAGGCCGAGCTGGATGATGGGCACGGCCGAAGCGTCGTACTTGATGATGCTGGGTGGCGTAGTCCCGGGTGGCAGGGGGCGGAGCAGGGTCTGTGAGATAGAGGTGATCTGGGCGAGCGCCAGTTCCACCTTGGCGTTTGGCTGGAAATAGACCCGGGTGACCGAAGCGCCGCTATAAGCCTGCGACTCGATGTGCTCGATATCGTTAACGGTAGTGGTCATGGAGCGCTCGAAGTAAGCGACAATGCGCTTTTCCATCTCTTCGGGCGACAGGCCGTTGTAGCTCCAGACCACGCTGACCACGGGGATATCGATGTAGGGGAAAATATCGACCGGCATCGTGATGATAGCGGTCACGCCAAGAATGGCGATCAGGAGGGAAACCACGACGAACGTATAAGGCCGTCGTAAAGCTAGTCGGACAATCCACATGGTTTAGGCGGTAGGTGAGGGGCTAGCTTTCATCATATCCGATGGCACGTTCTTTTGCGATGACGCCCCGGGGGTGCCTATGGCTAGCCCTTTCGAGCTATGAATCCGGTGACCGCCCCCACGGGAGTTTGGTGGTGCGAAGGGGATTTATCGACAGCAATCGGTATTTATATAATACAGACCGGTTATGAAACGGGATTTGTCCTGGCGATCTGGTCGTTGATCAAACTCCTACCGCCTCAATTCCCCTAAGAGCCAGGCGCGGGCCAACTTCCAGTCCCGCATGACTGTTTCGGGGGAAACGCCGACAACCTCGGCCGTCTCCTTCACGTCAAGTCCCGCGAAGAAGCGTAATTCCACGATCCGCGCCTTCCGCGGGTCGATTTCAGCGAGCGCGTTCAGCGCCTCGTCGAGTGCGATGAGTTCCCGCGATTGTTTCGAGGACAGATCGACGGCCTTCTCCAGATCCACCACCTCCGGCATCCGCCCGCGTTTCGCCGCACAACGCCGGCGCGCGCGGTCCAGCAGGATTCGCCGCATCATGGTGGCCGAGACGGCAAAGAAATGCGCACGGTGCTGCCAATCCAACTGCTCGACATCGACGAGGCGCAGATAGACCTCCTGCACGAGGTCCGCCGCCTGCAGCGACATTCCCGGGCGCTCGTTTTGCAGAAAATGGCCGGCTAGACGGCAGAGTTCGTGGTGCACTCGTGGTACCAGTTCGGTCAAAGCCCGCCGATCGCCGCCGGCCCACGCACGAAGAAGCTGTGTCGTATGCGTTTGGGATGGATCCGCCATGAATGTCCCTCCGTCAGATTATATGGCCGGGGAGGATAGCCGACACCGGACGCCGGCGGTCCACAAGCAAATCTTTTTTGCCGATGACAGTTTTTCCCGCCGGATTGCGCCCTTGGAGGTGTACGCAGACGCTGGGTCATGAATTTGCAGTTTGCGTTACAGGAGGAGAAATCGTCATGAACGCGAAACACCGGGTCATCACCACAACTCTAAGCGCAGCGATTGCGGGGATACTGTTCGTTCCCGCGGCAAGCGCGTGCGGCTATCCAACACAGCCGCAAAGTTCTCTCACCACTCAGCAACTGCGGCTGGATCCGCAGAATCCCCTGGAGGGAGTTTCCTCCGCAAGTCTTGCTCGCGAGCAAGACGCCGCATCGCACGGGAGCAGCGCGTCGATCGTGGGGATGTGGAGCATCCAGTTTCTTTCCATGGGTAACACAGCGCACAAGCCACCCATTCCGGATGGAGCCCCGCTCGATTTCGGGTATGGCCAGTGGCACAGCGATGGAACCGAGATCTTCAATTCAGGCGGCCGCGCCCCGGCTACGGAGAATTTTTGTTTGGGGGTATGGCAGCAAACCGGGCCCTACACTTACATGCTCAACCATTTTGCTCTGAGTTACGACGCCACAACGGGACTGCTGAACGGCAAGTCCATCATCGTTGAAAGCGTCACTCTGTCATCCGGCGGGACCAAGTACAGCGGCACCCTAACGATCACTGCCTTCGATACCAAGGGAAACCAGGTCGACCGCGTGACCGGCCAGGTCACTGGCGAACGGATCACGGTGGACACGACGGCTCCCTGAGACGGGGCAGAGCGGTCGGATATACGAATCGCGGCGGGGGCGGCGCGGCGAAAGCCCAACCGCCTTCCGGATCAACGGCACTATTCCTCGAACCGGCCGGCGCCGCGTTGGCTGGAGCGCGGCGCGTCATAATACGGAGGAGGCGCGGTTATCCGAATGAGCATTACTCCGGAACGCTGGAAGGAAATTGAGGAACTGTACCACGCCTCCGTGGACCAAGCGCCGGAGATACGAGAGTCGCTCCTCGAGAAAACGAGTTCCGAAGTTCGCGAGATCGTTCAGCGGTTATTGTCACAGGAAAAGACGGGCATCCTTGACCGGCCGGCCTGGGAGGCCGAAACGGAACTGCTGACACCATCGCCCGCCATCGGGCCCGGGTCGAGCCTTGGGCCCTATTGTATCGAAGCCTGCGTGGGCACCGGGGGCATGGGAGAGGTTTTCCGCGCGTCGGACACCCGTCTTGCGCGAAAGGTCGCCATCAAGGCTATCCGCGCCGGTCGCTCTTCCGAGGGGCTTGAGCTGCGGTTCCTGGGCGAGGCGCGCGCCGCTTCGGCGCTCAACCATTCCAACATCATTACCATCTACGATGTCGGCACGGTGGAAGGACAGCCCTACATTGTTATGGAGTGGATCGAGGGCCAGACGCTCCGCGAGAAACTGACGCAGGGTCCTCTATCCATAATGGAGGTGCTCGGGATCGCCTCGCAAATTCTAGACGCACTGGCCGCGGCGCACGAAAGCGGGATCATACACCGGGACCTGAAACCCGAAAACATTATGGTGAATGCGAGCGGCCGGATCAAGGTACTCGACTTTGGCATCGCCAAGCGCATATCCATGCCGGCCGACCCAACTCTTGACTTCGTTTCAAGGAATACCTTGGGTTTCGTCGTGGGCACACCGGGGTATATGTCGCCGGAGCAGGCCCGAGGCGAGCCGCTCGACTTCCGCTCCGACCATTTTTCATTCGGCGCGGTGCTCTACGAGCTAGCGGCGGGACGGCGGGCATTCGCTGGTAATTCGATCGCGGAGGTGCAGGCCGCGATTCTCCTGCATCAGCCCGAACCGTTGACGAGCCTGAATCCGCATGCGCCGGCGCCGCTTCAGTGGGTGGTGGAACGTTGTCTGGCGAAGGCTTCGCGAGATCGCTTCGAAACGACGGAGGAATTGCGGCGCGAGTTCTCGGCAATCGTCACGCGGGCCGGCCAGCTTGTGGCGGCTTCTCCGCCCATCAACAACATCCCGACGCCGCGAACCGCTTTAATCGGGCGCGAAGCGGAGCTCTCCCGATTGCGAGACCTGGTCGCCGATCCCGGTCTCCGCATCCTGACGCTGACCGGAGCGGGAGGAATCGGCAAGACCAGGCTGGCAGTGGAACTCGGACGTCAAGTTGCGGATCAATTTGCCGGAGGAGTTTGTTTCGTGCAGCTCGAGAAGGTTAGCGATGCCAGTCTTGTGCCATCCGAAGTGGCTCTGGCTTTGGGCGTCGCTCAGTGGCCGGGCGCCGACCCGGAAGCGGCGATTGCGAATCATTTAAGGCAGCTTGCGGGGCCGGTGTTGCTGGTGCTGGATAATTTCGAACACGTGCTGGAAGCCGCCCTTTTCGCGGCTCGTCTGGCTTCGGAGCGCCTGAAGGCGGTGGTGACGAGCCGGGCGGCCCTGCGAGTTTATGGAGAGTACGAGTTCGCCGTTCCTTCATTGAATTCCGGCTATGGCACGGCGCGCCAGGAGATGGCGCGCTCCCCGGCAGTCAGATTATTTATCGAACGCGCCACGGGCCTGCGCGGCTCCACGATTGACGAGGAGCAACTGGGAATCGTGTCGGCGATCTGCACCCGGCTGGATGGCCTGCCACTGGCGATCGAACTGGCGGCGGCCCGGACCAGGCTGTTTCCGCTGAAGACGCTGCAAACGCGTCTGGACGATCCTCTGGCGGTGCTGGTTGGCGGTCCGCGGGATTTACCGCAGCGGCAGCACACGCTCCGTGCGACGATCGACTGGAGTTACAACCTGCTCGATGCGGAGCATCGGAAGCTGTTTCGCCGCATGGCCGTATTTGTCGGTGGGGCGACAGTCGAGGCCATCGAGGCAGTCTGCGATACCCGTCAGGATTTGAAGGTCAATCTGTGGGACGCGGTGGAACATCTGGCCGACAACAGCTTAATCCGGCGCATCGACTTCGATGACACGGAGCCGCGATTCGCGCTGCTCGAAACCATGCGGGAGTATGGCCTGGAGCAATTGGCCGCCGCGAACGAAGAGCATTATACGCGCAAAGCGCACGCGGCATACTGCCTGGTCTCCGCGGAAGAAGAGGCCCCTGCCATGCGCCGCGAGCGCACCGGAAAACATCGATTCGACGCGGACTTCGGAAACTTTCGCGCCGCTCTCGATTGGCTCGCGATGAGTGGCGAGGTGGAGTGGGGATTGCGGCTGGTAATGGCGCTGGGGGTATATTTCTTTTCGCGCCGCCTCCACACCGAAGAGATCCACACGGCGAATGCCGATCGGAACGCAGATCTTTTCTGGGCCGTCCGCGGCGGGGGCGGCAATTTCGGAATCGCTGTCTCCCTGGAGTTTCGTCTACACCCGGTTACCCAGCTTTACGCCGGTCCCATTTTGTATCCACTGGAGCAAGCCGCCGGGGTCCTGCGGTTATTCCGCGACTTTATGCGTAACGCTCCGCGCGAGGTGAATGCTTTCTTTGCGTTCCTGATCGTGCCTCCCGGCCCTCCATTTCCCGAGTCGCTACATGGGAAGACTGTCTGCGCCATCATGTGCGCCTGCACCGGCGACGTTGGTAAAGCCGAGGCGGTCACGAAGCCGTTAAGAGAGTTCGGGCCTCCACTGCTGGCCTTGCCCCATGCGATGCCGTACCCATTTCTGCAGTCTCTTTTCGATGGTCTGCTGCCGCCCGGGCTGCATCACTACTGGAAGGCGGACTTCGTGCGCGAACTGACCGATGAAGCCATCGCCGAACACGTCAAATTCGGGCCGCGCATTCCGACCGTCAACTCCGCCGTCCACATTTACGCGATGGACGGCGCCATTCAAGATGTCGGCGCGCAAGAGACTGCGTTCGCCTACCGCGACGTGAGGTATGTCCACATTGTCGCTGCCGTCACTCCCGATCCGGCTGCCTTACCCCTCTATCGCGAATGGGCGCAGCATTACTGGGCGGCGCTGCATCCTCATTCGGCGGGAGGCGCTTACGTCAATTTCCTGATGGAAGAGGGCGAGGAGCGCATCGCATCGAGCTATATTGGAAATCGAGAGCGGCTCGCTACGATCAAGGCAAAGTACGATCCCCTAAACATTTTCAGGGTGAATCAGAACATCCAGCCGGCGAAGTAACCCTGTCGATCACGTTTCGGCGCTGGCCGGGTCCATCAACAGCCGGACGGCGGAGATGCGGTTAGCCGGAACTCCGCACCGCGTGGCGTGCTCCCGAATGATTTCCGCATTCGGCGCCCAGTATACGCAGTAGACTTTGTTATCGGTTACGTAACTATGGAGCCATTGGATTTCCGGTCCCAAGTCACGAAGAACGCTCAACGATTTCTGCGCGACGCCCCGAACCTGCTCGGGAGTCAAATCCCCCGCCCCCGGGATCTCGCGCTCGATGACGAACTTCGGCATTCCGCCATCGTATCACGCCGGCCTCCTGGCAGTCTGACTTCAGAACGCGCCGGGATCGGATTACCCGCGTGAAGTCCGAAGGGCTTACCGATTGCTCGACCGATCTCGATGCGCTTCGTCGCATGCCTGCCCAGGTACCAGCAGGGTATATAGCCCAGGTGCGGAAACAGCGAACGCACGCAGGGCTCGGTCTCTGTATCGCCCAGCGAGTACTCAATGCGCCCACTCTTCTGCCGCACCGCGTAGAGCGTCTTAACTTGAACACTCCCCAAGGTCTGCCGGTCATCGGGAATCCGATAGCGCGCGGAGAGGTAGTCGCCGACATACAATCCCGACAAACCGAGCAACGCGGTTTGTGCCACCCGCAGAATCCGCCTCACACGGCCATTTTAGTACGCGTCCGTCCGGTCCGCTATCCGAAAAGGAGTACTAACCAGCACCGGTCGCCGAGTGGGTGCGCACGTGAGCGAACCGTTTTCTCCATTCGAATCGAAACTTGGTATCATCCACACATGCAAGGAATGCCGTGGAGCACAATTGCGCTCGGCTCGCTGTTGCTCATCTCGGCCTGCTCAATAGGAGGACAGGAAGTGCAATCTCCGCAACCTGAAAAGTCGAAGCCGCCGGTCAAAATGGAGCAGCGCGGGCGCATCCTTGGAATCGGCGGTGTCTTCTTCAAATCCGCTAATCGCGATCAGATGCGCGAATGGTATTCGAAGCATCTTGGACTCGCTGACAAAGGCCACGGCGTGATGCTTCCGTGGCGCGAACACGACGACCCACAAAAGGAACACGTTACAGTTTGGACTGTTTTTCCCACCTCCACTGACTATTTCGATCCCAGCCACGCACCGTTCATGGTCAACTACATCGTGGACGATCTGGATGCTTTGCTCGACCGCTTAAAACAAGAGGGAGTAAAGATTGACGCCAAACGCATGGATGAATCCTACGGTCGCTTTGCCTGGATCTATGACCTGGATGGGAATAAGATTGAGCTCTGGCAGCCGCCGTCCGCAAAGCCCTAAGGGCCTTCCAGGTCATCTCAATATCCGCATCGGGCGATTCCGTCCGATCGTTCGCCAAGGATTTACCGATAGTTGGCGACAACTGCGCTTTTAATCCGGGTTTACAGGTGGATGATGCCGCGCTGGATCGCCGCCGTCGCGGCCTGGGTACGGTCCTGCACTCCCAGCTTGCTCAAAATGTTCTTCACGTGATTCTTCACCGTGTGTTCGGCGATACTCAGCGTGAAGGCGATCTGCTTATTCGCCAGGCCACGCACGATCAGCCCCAGCACCTGCACCTCGCGGGCGCTCAGGTCGGGACGCGGCAACTGCGCCGCCAGCGACGCCGCCACCGCCGCCGGCAGGTAGGTCTGTCCCGCATTTACGGCACGGATCGCCTTCAGCAGCTCGTCGTGCAGCACGTCCTTCGTCAGGTATGCCTGCACCCCCGCCGCCAGCGCGCGGCGGATGTCCTCGTCGCCCCCGTAAGTCGTCAGCGCGATCATCCTCGCCCCGGGGAACTCGCTGCGGATCGCCAGCGCCGCTTCCACCCCGCCCATCCCGGGCATGCGCAGATCGAGCAGCGTCACGTCCGGCAGGTGCAAGCGGAACATCTCCACCGCCTGGTGTCCGTTGGCGGCTTCGGCGACCACCGTCATATCCTCCTGCAAGTTCACAATCGTGGTGACCCCCACGCGCGCCACCAGGTGGTCCTCGGCAACGAGAATTCGTATTTTTTCGCTCATGGTAACGGTATAGTTACTTCGACTTCGGTTCCCTCCCCGGGGTTACTGGCCAATCTGAACTCGCCGCCCAGCCGCTCGGCGCGTTCGCGCATCCCGATCACTCCGAAATGTCCGGTTTGGGAAGAAAACACGTCCTGCTGATCGAATCCGCGGCCGTTATCCTTAATCCGCAAGTGGAGGTTGCGCGCCTCCATGTGCAACTTCACTCCGATCCGGCTCGCCGCGGCATGTTTGAGCGCGTTGGTCACGGCCTCCTGCGCGATACGCAACAGGTGCTGCTCCATCTCCTCCGGCAACTTCGCCCCCGGACCCATGACCTCCACGGCCAGCTCCACACCCGAGCCCGCCGTCCACAACCGCGTGCCCGATTCGATGGCCGCCGCCAGTTCCTGCCCGTCCAGAGCCGATGCGCGCAGGTCCATGACGCTTCGCCGCGCTTCGGTCAGGCTGTGCCGCGCCATGCGCCGCGCCATGTCCAGGTACGATCGCGCCGGCGTGCCGGTTTCCGGCATGCACATGGCCACGGCGTCCAGTTGCGAGGAGATGCCGACGAAACCCTGCGCCAGGGTGTCGTGGATCTCGCGCGCCAGGCGTGCGCGCTCCTCCAATACCAGCCCAAACCGCGACCGGATCTGGCGCAGCCGGAGGCGATAGATCGCCCACGCCCCAGCCAGCAGTGCCGCCAGGCACAACGCGCGGAACCACGCCGTCTCCCAGAACTGCGGGAGCATGTCGAACTCGTAGGACTGCTGGCTGCCCGGCCCGCCGGGCAGCTCCGCGCGCACGTTGAATCGGTAGTGCCCGTGGCGCAGGGTGTTGAAGTTGATTACCCGCCGCCCGCCGGCCGCCACCCAATCCGCATCCAGACCTTCCAACCTGTAAAAGTACTGCACCCGCTCCGGCGCGCTCAGGTGGATGCCCGTGTATCGTATTTGCAGGCGTTCGTTCCCTGGAGCCAGGCGCGCCGGGCGGCTGAGATCCACCGGATCGCCGTTGGCGGTCATTTGAACCAGATGTGCCACCGGGGAAAGCGCGACCGGCTTTTGGGCATCCGGGTCGAGCACCGCCAGGCCCCGCCCGGTGGTAAACCAGAGCCGCCCGTCGGCGGTCCGCACCCCGCCGCCGGCGGTCGGATAGGCCGGAGCGCACTGCGCGCTGCGCAGCCCGTCTTCCACCCCGTAATTTTGCGGTTCCAGCCGCGATCGCCTTCCGGCGCTGAATTCCTGGAGCTGTTTCTTAGCGATCCGGCAAATGCCGCGCGTCGTGCTCAACCACAGCGATTCGCCGTCGTCGAACACCTTGCCGATGTTGTCGCTCAAGAGTCCGTCCCGCGCTGTGTAGTGGACGAATCTGCCGTCGCGCAGGGCATTCAGTCCACCGCCAAACGTGCCGATCCAAAGGGTGCCCTGCGCATCCTCGTAGAGCGAGCGGATCTGCTCGCTGGAAAGACCGTCGGAGGTGGTGTATTGCCGGCGCACATCCCCCTTGACCCGCCACATGCCCTTGCCGTAAGCGCCCGCCCAGATCGCGCCGTCCCGCCCCTGCGACAGTGTAACCACAAAGTCAATCAGCAGCGGACCGCCTGCCACCACGTTGCGAAACTGTTTGCCGCGGACCACGCTGAGTCCCCCGGGTGTGGCCAGCCAAAGCGCGCCTTGCGCATCCTCGATGGCATCGAAAACGGCCGTCCGCGCCAACGGGTCCGGTGGGTGGTAGGCAAGGAATTTCCCGGCCTCCATGCGGGCTACGCCGGAACGCGTGGCAATCAGCAGATCGCCCTTCAAGCCTTCCCGAATTTGAAAAATCTCGCTGTCGGGGAGCCCTTCGCGAGTCGTGTAGAGGCGCGATTCCGGCTCTGCAAACAGCATCAGCCCCAGATCGTTGAAGCCCACCCAAACCCGGCCGCCCCGGTCCTGAAACACTGCATTGGGAAGGTCGCTGGCCAAGCCTTCGGGCTTTCCGTACATCATGAAAATGTCGTTACGCCACCGGCTGAGACCTCCATTAGCCCCAATCCAGAGGTCGCCTTCGCGATCCTCAAACAGACAGCGGACGCCGTCGCCGTCCTCGGGGTCCTGGCCCGAAGTGACGAAGCGGTTGCCCTTGAGACGCGCCAGCCCGTTGGTGGTGCCCGCCCAGATATTGCCGTCGCGATCCGCCCATAAAGCGCGCACCACCGGATCCGGCAGCCCCTCGCGCGTACCGTACTTTTGAATCGCGCCGCTGGCGGATCTGCGGACGATCCCGCGGTTGCCGCCAATCCAAATGTTGCCGTCGCGGTCGGCCATCATAGTGAGCATCACCATGCCGCCCAGTACTTCAGGCTCCATCATGGTGACGAACTTTCCACCGGAGCGCCGCACCACGCGGCTGAAGCCCGCCACCCACAGATCGTGATTGCCGTCCTCGCACACCGCCCGCGCCGAACTTACCGGGATGTCGGAGTCGGGCTTGAAAGTCGTGAACCGGCCGTCCTGGTAACGGCTCAGATAAACCCCAGCCACCACCCACAGCGCGCCCTCATGATCTGTAAGCAGGGCCGTGATCGCCGCATCCGGCAGGCCCTGTTTGACCGTGAATGTGTGGAATTGGCCCTCAAGATATTGCGTCAGGCCGTTGGAGGTGCCGATCCATAGGCCGCCGTCGTTAGCCGCCGCCAGCGCGGTGATCGAATTGTCGGGCAGATCGCCGTTCGTCTTGTTGAAAACCACGAACTCATAGCCGTCGAATCGTGCCAGCCCTTCGTCCGTCCCCAGCCAGAGGTAGCCGTCTTTCGTCTGCGTAATGGCGCGGATTGTGTCCTGGGGCAGCCCGCCCTCTTGTGTCCAGATAGTGCGCGAATATTGCGTCAGGCTCTTGCGCGGATCGAGCGCCAGCGCGCCGGACGCCAACCACGCCACCAGCGCGAACATCGTTCCGATGCGCTTTCCCACAGATCCCAGTATAAGACCCGCGCGCCGGCCTTACACTGGTATATCCCCTGGGCTTGCCCTATAATGAAACTGTGAAGCGGGCGCGTACTCTCTACATCAAGAATCCGGCGGCCCACCGTCTGGCCGAACAGGTGGCCAGGCAAATGGGAGTCACTCTCACCGAAGCGGTGATCCGCGCGCTGGAGAATCAGGTGCGGCAAACGCCGAAGCCAATTGATTGGAAGAAGGTCGACGCGATTTGCGCCGAAATTGCCGCCCTGCCCGTCCTCGATCCGCGTAGCCCGGATGAAATACTGGGATACGATGAGTTTGGTCTCCCCAGCTAAATGATCATCGACACATCGGCGCTCGTAGCCATCGTTTTGGGTGAGCCATCGCAAGACTTTTTGCGAGGTGCGCTCCAGTCGGCGGCGACGCGCATCATCTCATCGGTATCCTTGCTGGAAGCGGGGATCGTCCTTCGGGCGCGCGAGGGACAAATGGGAGTGCCTAAGTTGTACGGCATCGTCGAAGAGTTGGGTATCGAGACGGCAGTGTTTGACGAGGCCCAAGCGAGAGCTGCCGTCGGCGCGTTTGCGCGCTTCGGAAAGGGCATGGGCCATCGGGCGCAACTCAACTTCGGAGATTGCGCCGTGTACGCGCTTGCGGCACTGCGTGGCGAGCCACTACTGGCCACCGGTAAAGATTTCGCGGCCACGGATTTGACGGTCGTCGGCCCCGCTTCAGGAACTTGAGGCGGAATTCGCTCCGATGGCGTCTAATAAAGAAATGAAGTTTTTGCTTGCCGCTGTGCTAGCGCCTGCCCTGTGCCTGGGTGCCATTTGGCCGGAAAACATCGGGGCCTGGAAGCGTGCCGCCACCACGCAGGCGGCCCTCTTCGACCGGCCGGTCTGGGATGAGTACGGGCTCAAGGAATCCGAAGCCGCCCGTTATGAGAACGCCGGCGCGAATTTCACCGTGACCGGCTACCGCCTGCAAGACACCACCGGCGCCATGGCGGCGTTCGACTGGCAACGGCCGGCGAAATCCACCGCTTCCCATTTGGCTCCCCTGGCCGCCGAGACGGAGGACGGACTGCTGGTGGTTCAAGGCAACTACCTGTTGTCGTTCAGCGGGCACAAGCCCGAGCCGGCCGAGCTGAGCGCGCTTTTCGATGGCCTGCGCAATGTGGATACTACCGTTTTGCCGTCATTGCCTGCCAATCTGCCTACCCAGGATCGGGTGGCGAATAGCGAGCGTTACATCACCGGGCCGGCCAGCCTGGGGAAATTCATCCCGGGAATTCCACCGTCGGTGGCCGCTTTCCACTACGGCGCCGAGGGGCAGATGGGGGTGTTTCACACCCAAAAAGGGGACATGGGGCTGGTGATTTTCAACTACCCCACCCCGCAGATCGCCATGCAGAAGGAAGTTGATTTCAGGGGAATACCCGGTGGCAATCTGGTAAAGCGCAGCGGTCCCCTCGTGGCGGTGGTGATGGCTCCCCCGGACCCCGACGCGGCCGAACGATTGCTCGCGCAGGTGAGGTATCAGGCTTTGGTCACCCTGGACCAGTGGGTTCCCAGCCATAAGGACAACATCGGCAATCTGGTGATAAACGCTTTCATTCTCATCGGGATACTGCTCGGGTTCTCGATTGTATCCGGGGTGGCATATGGGGCCTTGCGAGCTTTCTGGCGGCGCGGAAATCGGGGCGAAGAGGCCGACGCGCTCACCACCCTGCATCTGGGCAGATGAAGAGTCGAATTAGCAAATCCATGTTTTTGTTCGTATTAGAGCGAAATCCTCAGGCGGAAAATGGACTTTTTGGCCTTCTTCACGCCTTTTGCGAAAAAATCCCCGTTTCCGCAAGTTGGCCCAAGAGAGCAGGTTACGGCCAAAAAAAGTACGGTCGGATTTTTGCTTGACTGGAAAGCCGTAAGGAAATACGATTCAACTACAAAGTTTTGGCGGTTGCGATTCCGTCGAGACTGATTCTCCCATCGAACATCACCCTGGTAGAACAGGGGATAAAATGCTCACCCTTCGGGGTGAGCATTTCTAATTTAGGGTTCGCAACCGTTTCCGGCGGGTTTTCCCGCTCCCCAAGCACGCTAAAATTCACTCATGCTCAAGCCCACGCCGCCGCAGCCCGCCCAGGAACTCACCTGGCGCTCGCGGCTGGCGTCGCTACGGAATATACGGCCGTTGTTGAGGATGGTGTGGGAGACCAGTCCGCCGCTGGTCGTGGCGAGCACGGTTTTCCGGCTCTTCCGGGCGCTGCTGCCGCTCGCCATGCTCTGGGTATCCAAGCTCATCATCGATGGCGTGGTGGCCTGGATTACGCGCCGCAGCGGCAATCCAGGGGCAATCTGGAAACTGGTGGCGCTGGAATTGGCGCTGGCCATTGCGAGCGATGTTCTGGGCCGGGCGAACACATTGTGCGACAGCCTGCTGGGCGACCGCTTCACCAACCGGGTCAGCGTGCGCCTGATGGAGCATGCCTCGCGCCTCGATCTGGCGTCGTTCGAAGACCCGGTGTTTTACGACAAGCTGGATCGCGCCCGCCGCCAGACCACCAGCCGCATGGGCCTGTTGGCGGCGCTTTTGAGCATCGGGCAGGACGCCGTAACCCTGGCATCGCTCTCTACCGGGCTGATCGTGTTTTCGCCCTGGCTGATGGTGCTGCTGGCGGCGGCGGTGATTCCCTCTTTCCTGGGCGAGACGCACTTTACCAGCCTGGCCTATTCCGTCCTGTACAAGCGCACGCCGGAGCGCCGCAAGCTGGATTACCTGCGCCTGCTCGGCGCGAGCGTGCAGAGCGCCAAGGAAATCAAGGTCTTCGGACTGGGTGCTTATCTATCTAAACATTACGATGAAGTATCTGCCGATATATTTAAAGAAAATAAGATACTTGCCATGCGGCGAGCGTTTCTGGGTTCGGCCCTGAACGTGGTGTCGACCGGGGGCTACTACGGAGCCTATGCGGCGGTTCTGGTGCGCACCCTGGCGGGCGCGGTTTCCCTGGGCAGTTTCACCTTCCTGACGGGGGCGTTCAACCGCTCGCGAGCCTACATCGAGAAGATTCTCTCCGGCTTCAACGACATTTCCGAGCAGGCGGTCTTCCTGAAAGATCTTTTCGAGTTTTTCGCCATGGAGCCCACCATTGGTACGGTTCCGAACGCCCTCCCGGCGCCCCGTCCCATTCGCCGGGGATTTGAATTCCGCAACGTGGGATTCAACTATGCGGGCAGCGACCGAATGGTAGTCCAAAACATTAATTTTTCCTTGCATCCAGATGAAAAACTGGCACTAATCGGTGAGAATGGTGCTGGCAAAACCACCCTGGTCAAGCTTCTGGCGCGCCTCTACGACCCCACCGAGGGGCAGATACTGCTGGAGGGAACCGACCTGCGCGAGTACGATGTGGAAGATCTGCGCCGCGAAATCGGCGTGATCTTCCAAGATTACATGCGTTATGACCTGCTAGTTCGTGAGAACATTGGATTTGGCAAGGTCGACTCTCTCGGTGACCGGCCCCGGGTCGAATCCGCGGCGGCGAAGAGTCTGGCAAAAGGCGTGATCGACCGGCTGCCGAATGGGTACGATCAGATGGTGGGCCGGCGTTTCGAGGGCGGCGTGGAACTTTCCGGGGGCGAGTGGCAGAAGTTCGCGCTGGCACGGGCCTACATGCGCGACGCCCAACTGCTGATTCTGGACGAGCCAACGGCGACGCTGGATGCGCGCGCCGAGTACGAGGTGTTCCAGCGGTTCAGTGAGCTGATGCGCGGGCGCATGGCAGTGCTGATTTCCCACAGATTTTCCACAGTTCGCATGGCAGACCGGATTCTGGTGCTGGCGGACGGGTCGATACAAGAGCAAGGTACGCATGAGCAACTGCTAAGCCTGGGCGGGCGCTATGCTGAATTATTCGAGCTGCAGGCAGCTGGTTATCGTTAGAAAGTGAAGATGAATGAGTGATTTGAAGACTGATTTGAAGTTGCAGATAATACCGCTGGGCGGATTGGGCGAGTTCGGCATGAACATGACCGCCATCCGCTACGGCGAAGACATTATCGTAGTCGATTGCGGAATGATGTTCCCCGACGCCGAGCTGCTGGGCGTCGACCTGGTGATGCCCGACCTGACTTTCCTGAAGGAAAACCAGGCGCAGGTGCGCGCCATAATCCTGACCCACGGCCACGAGGACCACATCGGTGCCGTGCCCTATTTTCTCTCCGAAATCGACGTGCCTGTCTACGGTACGGCGTTCACGCTGGCTCTGGTGGAGCGGCGCCTGGAAGAGTACGATCTGGAGCAGGAACCGCGGCTCATCAAGGTCAAGCCAAAACAGGCCATCGGCATCGGCCCGTTCAAAATCGAGTTTATTCACGTTACGCATTCCATTGTGAGCGCGGTGGCCCTGGCCATCACCACGCCGCTGGGCGTGATCATCCACACCGGCGATTTCAAAGTGGACCCTACGCCGACGGACAACGAGCTGTTCGACCTGCACACGCTGGCCGATTACGGGAAGCGCGGCGTCCTGCTGCTGCTCTCCGATTCGACGAATTCCGATCGCCCAGGATACACCGAGAGCGAGCGCGCGGTGAAGCCGCGCATGGAGGAAATTTTCAGCCGCAGCGAGAACCGGATTGTGGTTTCCTGCTTCAGCTCGTCGATTCATCGCATCCAGCTGGTGCTCGATCTGGCGGAGGAATACGGCCGGCGCGTGGCGGTGATCGGCCGAAGCATGGTGTCGGTCACCGAGATCGCCCATGCCCACGGGCTGCTCACCATTCCGGACGGCATTCTGCTGCGTCCGCAGGATGTGATGGGCCTGCCGCGGGACAAGGTGGCGATTCTGGTTTCCGGTACGCAGGGCGAGCCCATGTCGGCTCTGTCGCGCGTCGCGGTGGATAACCACAAGCACATCTCGGTGGACAAGGGCGACACCGTGGTGATGAGTTCGCGCATCATCCCCGGCAACGAAAAAGCCATCTTCCGCATGATCGACCACATGTCGCGGCGCGGCGCCGACGTCCTGTACGGCAGCATGAATCCTCCCCTCCATGTCTCCGGACACGGCAGCGTGGAAGAGATGAAGCTGGTGTTGAACCTGGTGAGGCCGCGCTACTTCATGCCCATCCACGGCGAGTTCCGCCAGCTTTCCAAGCACGCCAAGCTGGCCGAGCACCTGCGCTTCGCCGGTTTGGAGGAAACCTTCATCATGGACATGGGCGATGTCCTGGAGTTCGACCATCACGGCGCCCGCCGGGCGGGCAAGGTCACCGTGGGGCACGTGTGCATCGATTCGGGTTCGGTGGACGACGTGGTGCAGGAGATGGTGATCCGCGACCGGCGCCTGCTATCGGAAGACGGCATCGTGCTGCCCATCATTGCCATCAACCGGAGTACCGGCAAACTGGAAAGCCCGCCGGAGATCGTCATGCGCGGGTTCCAGGTGGGAGACGACGGGGCGGCGTTCCTGGAGGCGGCGCGGCAACTGGTCGTGAAGACGCTGGAAGGATCGAATCACGAGGAGAAGACGGATTGGGGAGTCATGAAAGACAAGATCCGGGCGGACCTGAAACGGCACATCGTCAAGCAGACCTCCAAGCGTCCGCTGATCATGCCGGTGATTCTGGAAGTCTAGTAGGACAGGCCGTGGTACCCTCTGGGTCGCCTGTCCAGCCGGAGGAAGTCCCACCCGTCTACCTGGAGGACGCCTCCGGACTGAAGGGCGGGCATGCCGACCGGGTGATTGTGCCGGCGGATGATGCGGCCGTGGCTGCCGCTCTGCGCGAGGCCTCGGCGGCGGGGAATGGGGTCACGGTGTCGGGCGCGGGCACCGGCGTGGCGGGTGGCCGCGTGCCGTTCGGCGGCTGGGTGCTTTCGCTGGAGAAATTCACGCGTCTCGAAGTCCACCCCGGGTATGCCGTGGCCGGCGCCGGCGTACTGCTGCGCGACGTGCATGCGGCCGCGCTGGCCTCCGGACAACTGTATCCGCCCGACCCCACTGAGACCGGCTCGTCGATTGGCGGCAACATCGCCTGCAACGCCAGCGGGTCGCGGAGCTACCGCTATGGCGCTACCGGCGCCTGGGTGGAGCGCTTGCGCGTGGTGCTGGCCGGCGGGCGCATCCTCGATATCGGGCGCGGCGAGCCGCTCGATTTCGACCCGGGCACGGTTCCCCTGCCGGCAGTCACCAAGAATACGGCCGGCTATCTGCTGCGCCCGGGGATGGACTGGGTGGATCTGTTCATCGGTTCGGAAGGCACCCTCGGCGTGATCACGGAAGCCACGCTACGCCTTGTTCCGGCGCCTAAGGCAGTTCTCGCGGGCCTGGTGTTTTTCCCCAGCGACGATGAGGCGGTGACGGCGGTGGAACAATGGCGCGCCACCGCCCGCCCGCGCATGCTGGAATACTTCGACCGGCCCTCGCTGGACCTGTTGAGAACCCGCTTCCCGGAGATTCCCGCGCAGGCGCGCGCCGCCATCCTGTTCGATCAGGAGATGGCATCCGAGGACGATCCGGAAATCGACTTGTGGCTGGAGCGCCTGGAGGGCACCGGCGCCCTGGAAGACTCCTGGTTCGCCACCACGGCCAACGATCGCGAGCGCTTCCGGCGCTTCCGCCACACGCTGCCCGAGCTGGTCAACGATGCGGTGCGGCGCTCCGGCGCCATGAAGATGAATACCGATTTTGCCGTGCCGCTGGCGCGCAATCGCGAGATGCTGGCCTACTACCGGCAGCGCCTGGAGGAGGACTTTCCGGGGCGCTACGTGATCTTCGGCCACATCGGCGATGCGCACGTTCACGTCAACCTGTTCAGCGATCCGGCCAACCCGGGGCAGGCTGCGGAGCTGCTGGCCGATTTCGCCCGGCACGCGGTAGAGTTGGGCGGCACGGTGGCGGCCGAACATGGGGTAGGGAAGCGTAAGGCCCAATTGCTCGCGCTGCAATATGCGCCGGAGCACCTGGAGGCGATGCGCGCCATCAAGCGCCGTTTCGACCCCGCCGGAATTCTGGGCCGCGGCACATCCGTGGCGTAATGCCGCATGGCCCAAAAGGGCCGCCAGGAATTTGTCGCACCGTCGGGAATTTGGCAGTCAGGCATGGTCGCTGAACCCGCCTTTTCAATAGTTTAGGATGTCTTCAAAAGTGGCACCAGGAATGCCGATACGGAAAGCATGAGCATCGGTTCCATTAACCCGCTTTCCAACAACAACTATCTACAGTCGATTCTCACCAGTGCCCTTCAGAGCACCGGCTTGACGACTAACTCGACCACCAACAGTCTGAGCACCAGCGCGTCCTCGTCGGTCTCGCAGTCGCCAGACAACAGCCAGCTTTCGCCCTTCGCGCAATTGATGAGCGAACTCCAGCAGCTTCAACAATCGGATCCATCCAAGTACCAGCAGGTTACTTCGCAAATCGCTACCAACCTGCAGACCGCCTCCCAGACCGCCTCCGCGGCCGGCAATACAACGGCGGCGACTCAACTCAACCAGCTTTCCAGCGATTTTTCGAGCGCCTCCAAGAACGGCCAACTCCCCAACGTGCAGGATCTGGCGCAGGCGGTCGGCGGCCATCATCATCACCACCACCATCACGCCGAGGCTGCCTCGACCGATCCGACGAGCACCGCCAGCACTTCGAGCGGCAGCGCCAGCCAGGCCCTAAGCCAAATCCTATCGGCCTTCCAGACCAACGGAGCCCAGAGCGCCGCCACGGATCCGACGAGCATCATTATGAGCACGCTTTCCAGCGCCGGGATTACCGGAGCATAGGAAGCACGCATGTGGCGCCGGCACTGGCGTGACAGGTTTTCTCGCAGGCGGAACCGCCTGCGCCACCAAGTCGCGCGGCGTGCCTGCATTGGTGGGGCAGGCCTTCAGCCTGCCAGGGGCGAGCTTTGCTCGCCTACGCCGGCACTCGGGACGCGGCAGATTGAGAGTCTGCGCCACCCCACTCGCGTTACCATACGCCTATGCTCTCCTGGCTGGTGGTGGGTGTTGGCGATATTACGCGCAAGCGGGTGTTGCCCGCGATTCTGGCGGAACCTCGCAGCCGGCTGGCTGGAATCGTAACCCGCGACCCGGCGAAGGCCGAGCCGTATGGCGTTCCGTCATGGAGCGATCTGGCTGCGGCGCTGTCCGCGTGTGATGCCACGGCGGTGTACATCGCAACGCCGGTGTTTATGCACGCCGCGCAGACTATCGCGGCGCTGCGCGGGGGGCGTCACGTGCTGTGCGAAAAGCCCATGGCGCTGAACTATGCCGAGGCGATTGCCATGCAGCGCGCATCCGAGGATACGCGCCGCACTTTGGGCATCGCCTATTACCGGCGCATGTACCCCAAGGTGGACCGCGCGCGCAAGTTGATCGAGGCCGGTGCGATAGGCCGTCCGGTGTTCGCCGAAGCCGCCGCGCACGACTGGTTCAACCCCCTCGGCACGGCGCGCGCCTGGCTGGCCGACCCGAAGCGGTCCGGCGGCGGGCCGCTGCGCGATATCGGGTCGCATCGCATCGACCTGATGAACTATCTGTTCGGCAAGCCCATCAACGCCATCGGGCACTTATCGACCCTGGTGCAGCCGCTCGAGGTGGAGGACAACGCAACCGTGATTATCGAGTACGAGGGCGGTGTGCGCGGGGTGGTGGATGTGCGCTGGCATTCGCGCGTGGTGCGCGATGAATTCCGCGTGCGCGGCACCGCGGGAGAGATCGATTTATCCCCGTTGAACGGTCCGGAACTGGTGCATCCCGGCGGCAGAGAAAGCATTGCCGCCTCCGCCAACCTGCACTATCCGTGTATCGAAGACTTTGTCAGTTCCATTCTGCGCGGCATCCTTCCGAGGTCCTATGGAGAAAGCGCCCTGGCCGCGGAATGGGTCATGGAACAGGTCGGACCGCAGTGGCGCGAGGCAGAGCCTTACGCCACTACTTGACGCCGGCGAAGTGCAGCGCGAAGTACGAGCAGTACGCGATAATCGCCGCGGCGGGAATGGTCAGCACCCAGGCCCATACGATGTTGGTGGCGATCCCCCAGCGGACGGCCTTCATGCGCTGGATGCTGCCCACGCCCGCGATGGCGCCGGCGATGGCGTGAGTGGTAGAGACCGGCGTACCCATGTAAGTGGAAATTAGAACGGCCACCGCGGCGCCGGTTTCGGCGCAGAATCCGCTGCGCGGTTTCAGCCGCGTGAGGCGTCCCCCCATGGTCCTCACAATCCGCCAGCCACCGCTCATCGTGCCCAGCGCGATCGCCGAGTAGGACGCCAGCAGCACCCACTTGGGAACTTCGAAGGCGTGCAGGTACTGCGACGTGAAGAGTACGCCGGTGATAATTCCCGCGGTCTTCTGCGCATCGTTAGAGCCGTGCGCCAGGCTGAATGCCGCCGCCGACAGCAGCTGCAGCTTGCGGAAATATTTGTCCATCTTCGACGGGGTGGAGTTGCGGAACAACCAGTAGACCACCACCATCAGCGTGTAGGCGCAAACCATGCCGATCAACGGGGCGCCCACGATCATCTTCAAGGTGAAGGGCCATTCGCCGGTGGAACTGACGTTGAGCGCTTCCAGGCTGTGGCCGAAGCCGCGCAACAGGCCCACGCGCGCCATGGCGGCGCCGGCGTACCCGCCGATCAAGGCGTGCGACGAACTGGTGGGCAGGCCGAGCCACCAGGTGATCAGATCCCATGCGATGGCGCCCGCCAGGCCCGCCATAATCACGTAGGGCGTGACCAGGTTGAGATCTACGAAACCCTTGCCCACCGTCTTCGCCACTGCCGTGCCAAACAGAAAGGCCGCGAAGAAATTGAAGAACGCGGCCCACAGCACCGCCTGAAACGGCGTGAGTACCCGCGTGGCCACAATCGTGGCGATGGAATTCGCCGCATCGTGAAACCCATTGATGTAATCGAACACCAGCGCGATCGCGATGATGAGTACGGCGAGCGTGAAGACGGACATGCTAGCTGTTCTTGACCACCACGTTTTGCAATACGTCGGCTACGTCTTCGCAGCTATCGATCGTCGCCTCGAAAAACTCGTAGACTTCCTTAAGCTTGATCAGGGTAATCGGGTCCTTCTCCTTGTCGAACAGGTCCACCACACTGCTTCTGCCGATCAGGTCCGCCTCGTTTTCCAGGCGATTGATCTCGATGCAGTGCTCCATGATGGGGCCGTTGTTTTCCAGCGCCTCGAATGCGGCCTTGAGGGCTTTGGCGCAACTGGCCACAATCTCCGAGAGCTTGACCATGGCGGGCGGAACCGGGTCGATGCGGTAGGAGACCAGGCGGTGCGCAGTGTCTTCCACGCCATCCAGCACGTTGTCCAGCGCGGAGGAGAGGTTGTGGATGTCTTCCGGGTCGATGGGCGTGATAAACGTTTGGTTGAGGCGAGTGAACAACTCGTGGATGACTTCATCCCCGCGATGTTCCAGCACGTTGATTTCGGTGGCCGCGCCCGCCAGGCGCGCGTTCGTTCCCTGAACGCCTTCCAGCAGGAGGCGCGAAGCTTCCGAGATGATCTCCACTTGTTTCAGAAACAGGTGATAAAACTTCTCTTCCCGTGGCAGCAGTCTCATAATTTGGGCTTGATATGGAGAGAACCCATGGTAAACGGATTGCTGGCCGTGGGTCAATCCAGCGGCGATGACAATTCGGTGACAATCGGAAACAATTCCGGGGTCTCCGTTTCCGATTCGCCATCCGGATTCAGGAAGCGCGTATCCAGCAGGCGGCCGGTATCCACGTTCCCCATGGCGGAAAGCATGGTTTCCTTGAGGTGCGGGTGCTCGCGTTCCAACTCTCCGAACAGATCGCGCAAGGCGCGCCGCACGGTGCCGGTGCGTTGCGAGCACCCGCACGGCACTACGGGCACGCCGCATGCCGCGGCGTAGGCCGCGGTGATGTCTTCGGTCACGAACACCAGGGGGCGGATCAGGCGGTAATCGCGGTTGCGGGAGTGGGTCACCGGCGGCAGCGAAGCCAGCTTGCCGGTGAACATGGTGTTGCGCAGCAGCGCTTCGCAAAAATCGTCCGCGGTGTGGCCGAAGGCGATCACGTTGCAGCCCAATTCGCCCGCGATCTCATACACGGCGCGGCGCCGGTAGCGGCTGCACAGGTCGCAGCCGTGGCCCGGCTGTTCTTCCAGCAGACGCAATGAAGGCGCGTCGCGGAAATAGGTCCAGGCAATGCCGCGCGCCTTCAGATACTCGCCCAGAGGTTCGATGGGACTGAGGAATTTGCCCTGCTCCACGGTGAACGCGCGGACGGAAAAGTCGATGGGCGCGCGTTTCTGGAGCAGCAACAGGGCTTCCAGCATGGTCGCCGAATCCTTGCCCCCGGATAGCGCCACGGCCACCCGGTCGCCGTCGCGAATCATCCGGTAGCGATGAATGGCTTCCCCCACCTTGCGCAGTAGCGTCTTTTCCAGTTCCACTGGCTTAATTATAGCGGGGCCGCCACGATGGTCTGCCGCGCCGTCTCCCGCGCAACACGCTATCCTGCATATGCGCCCCGATGAATATCGCCACTGCCCGCCGCCTGGCGTTCGACATTCTAACCAAAGTGGAATCGGGAGGCTATGCCTCGGACCTTCTGCTGACCCACTCCGCCTCTCTCGACGCCCGCGACGCCGGGTTGGCCGCGGAGATTGTCTTCGGCGTACTGCGCTATCGCGCCCAGCTGGATTTCCTGATCCAGCACCATTCCGGCCGCGCGCGGAAGCTGGATCTGGCGGTGCGCATCGCCCTCCGCATGGGGTTCTACCAGATCCGCTACCTGGAGCGCGTCCCGCCGCACGCCGCCGTGAAGGACTCGGTCGAGCTGGTGAAGCGCGCCCACAAGACCTCCGCCGCCGGCTTCGTCAACGCCGTCCTTCGCCAGGTCGATCGCGACCCCATCGTCTGGCCCACGCGCGAAATCGAGCTCTCCTGTCCCGAATGGCTGCTGGCCCGATGGGAGCGCCACTTCGGCCCCGAGTCGGCCGCCGCCATCGCCCGCGCC
>PLDO01000676.1 GCA_003136215.1 Bryobacterales bacterium | reverse complement strand
CCGCCTGCCGCGCCACCAGAAGGCCCAGGGCATCGTCGGCCAGGATGTCGTTGCCCAGGCCCAAGACGCGGGTGGACGTTTCAGCCGCGATGGATACTCCCGTCATAGTCCCGCCTCAACGTGGTGACCACGTTTCCTTGCCGGTCGCGCACGGAAAGCCAGAGCGGCATGCTGCCGGGAAGCGCGTGCGTGGCGCACCCCAGACATGGATCATAGGCGCGGAAGGCCATTTCCACCATATTCAGGACGCCATCGTCCACGGTGGACGCGGAGATTAGCCCGCGCGCCGCCTTCTCCACGCTCAAGGCGATACGCGCCGCGTTATTCTGCGTCGCCACGAGCAGATTAGCCTTGGTGATGAGACCTTGTTCGTCAGTTCGATAATGGTGGAACAGGGTGCCGCGGGGCGCCTCCACCGCGCCGATGCCCTCGCGCGGGATCTGGGTCGGAATCACCCTCACATCGGGATCGGTAAGTTCCGGATGGTTGGCCAGCTCATTCATCCGCTCGGCCGCATACAGGAGTTCGATCACCCTGGCCCAATGATTCGCCAGCGTGTAGTGCACCGGCTTACCGCCCAGAGTGCCAAAGAACTCCAGATACGCTTCCTCCGCCACGGGGGTCGCCATCCCCTCGGCCGCATTCAGGCGAGCCAGCGGCGCCACGCAGTAGATCCCGCTTTCCAATCCGTCGGTGAACCCCTGCCAGCCCAGGCTCTTGAGGTGGCAGAACTTCATGTAGGTCCACGGCTCGGCATGTTCTTCGATGTAGGTTTGGTAATCGTCCGGGTGGAACTTCGCCCATTCATGGCCGTCCGGAGCCACCACGCGCAGCTTGCCGTCATAAAAAGTCAGCCGGTTCCGCTCGTCCACCATGCCCATGTAATACGTGCGGTGGGTGAACATGTCGGAGCGGATCAAATCCACATACTCGGAGTTGCCCAGCACCACCTTCTGGAAAAGACTGTAGGTGAATTTGGCAAACTCCAGCGCCTCGCCGGCCACGGCGCGGAATTGTTCCGCGTCCTCGCGCGTCAGCGGCTTGGACACGCCGCCCGGCAAGCCGAACACCGGGTGAATGGCCTTGCCCGCCGCCCGGGCGACGAGGTCCCTCAGTTTGCGGCGCATGGCGATCACTTTTAAAGCGACGTCCACCCCCACCTTGCCGATAACGCCGAGAACGTTGCGTTCGGCGGCCGGCGCCTTGGGGCCCACCACAAAATCCGGCCCGCCCAGGAAATAGAAATGCAGCGCGTGGTCCTCCACCATGAACGTGCTGTACACCAGTTCCCGGATTCTGAGCGCGGCGGCAGGCGGAGAGACCTGGTAGAGCCGGTCCAGCGCCTTGGTGGATGCCATGTGGTGCGCCGTGGGACAGACGCCACAGATGCGCGAGGTAATCTGCGGCATGCTCTCCGCCGTACGGCCTTGCGCGAACTTCTCGAAGCCGCGCAGCTCCGGCACCTGGAAATAGGCCCGGTCCACCGCGCCCTCTTCGTTGAGAAAGATCTCGATTCTGCCGTGGCCTTCGAGCCGGGTGACCGGATCGATGGTGATTCTGCGCTTGGAAGCGGGAATGGTGATGCTCGCCATAGTGGGTCACTCCGATCGTTTTCGTTCCAGGAAAGACGCCGGCAGGCTATACCGGTAGAACGTGCCTACGGGGTCCGGGATGCCGGCGAAGATGCGGTCGATTTCCTCCACGGCGGCGCCGCCGCCGATGATGGAAGCGATGGAACACAGCGCCTTGGCGCCGAAATCGCGGACCCGGCTGGTGGATCCGAAACAGCCGGTACAGGGCATGTTGCCGTTGATGCACCTGGCTCCGCACCCCGCGCGCGTCGCCGGCCCCAGGCAGGGAGCGCCCTGCGCCAGGAGGCAGGTGTCCGTTTCCCAGACGCGTTCCTGCAAACGCTGGAAGCGTTCCAGTTTCAATTCCTCGGGATGGGTATCGCGGCGCGGGCATTCGTCGCACATGGCGTGGTCGGGCGCCAGGACGGCGCCCGGCGGGGGCAGCGGATCCGCCAGCAGGGCCTGAAACGCGTCCCAGACGATCTTCGGGGAGGGCGGACAGCCGGGGACGTAATAGTCCACGGGGATGGCGCGGTCCAGCGCGAAGACCGAATCGAACAGCTTGGGCAGAGTCAGCTTATAGCCGTTCTCGCGGAACTCCTGTTGCGGGGTGATGGTGCCCTGGTAGGCTTCGTCGAGCACGCCCCTGGCGTTGGTCAGGTTGGCCAGCCCCGGGATGCCGCCAGATTGCGCGCACACGCCGAAGGCAACCACCAGCTTCGATTTCCGGCGCAGCAGACGGGCCATCTTCAACTGGTCCGAGGTGCGCACCGCGCCGTTGATGAAGGAGACCACGATGGAGCCATCGTCCATGGCTTCCACATCCTTCTCCTTGAAATCCAACGCCACGGGCCAGAAGACGATGTCCACGGCATCCAGGACTTTGAGCAGGTCTTCGGCAAGGTCGAGCACCGCCTCCTCACAACCGCCGCAGGAGGCGCACCAGTAGAACGCAACCTTTGTCTTCACGCGACCTCCATCAGATGCGCCCGCTCTTCGCCGGTTTTGTTTAGCGGCCCCAGCACTTTCAACTGCTCCACCATTTCGTTGATGACCACGCGGACGCGGTCGCCCTCGGCGGCGGAGATCCACTCCAGGCGCAATCGCTCCTCTTCGATCCCCATCTGTTTGAGCAGTTTCTTGAGCAGGCGGTAGCGGCGCAGCGCCTTGTAATTGCCCTCCTGATAGTGGCAGTCTCCAGGATGGCAACCCCCAATCAGCACGCCGTCGGCGCCCTTGGCAAAAGCTTTCAGCACAAACTGCACGTCCACGCGCCCGGAGCACATGACGCGCACCACCTCGGCATTGGGCGCGTACTTGATGCGCGAAGTCCCCGCCAGGTCGGCCGCGAGATAGGTGCACCAGTTACAGAAGAACGCCACGATTTTAGGTTCAAAACCATCAGGCATTGGTCAATATCCCTTCGATTTCCTCGAAGATCTCCTGGTCTTCAAACAGATTCTGCCGCATGGCGCCGGTTGGGCAAGCCACCACGCAGGTGCCGCAGCCCTTGCACAGCGCCTGGTTGACTCTGGATTTATGAATCTCGCCGAGGAACGAGATGGCGTGATAGGGACACATGGAGATGCAGGTCTTGCAGCCGCCGCAAATCTCCTCCATCACGTGGGCGGTATTGGGCTCGGTCTCGACATATCCCGCGTCGATCAGGGCCAGAGCTTCGGCCGCGGCGGCGCCGGCCTGGGCCACGGTATCGGGAATGTCTTTCGGCGCCTGGCAGCAGCCCGCCAGAAAGACGCCTTCGGTAAACGTACTGACGGGTGCGAGTTTGGGGTGGCGCTCCAGGAAGAAGCCTTCGGCGCCGCAGGAGATATTGAACAGGCGGCGCACTTCCTGCGCATCGGCGCGCGGTTCCAGACCCGTCGCCAGCACCACCATATCCACCGGGATACGGCGCACGAATCCGGCGAGGGTGTCTTCCACGCGGATGACCAGTTTGCCCGCCTCGCTCGGGTCCAGTTCCCATTCGGTGACTTCGGCCACGCGGCCGCGGATGAAGTGCACGCGCTCGTTCAACAGCTTCTGGTAGAACTCTTCGAATCCCTTGCCGGGCGTGCGGATGTCGATATAGAAGTTGAAGATTTCGGCGCCGGTGTGTTCCTTGATCAGGTGGGCGAGTTTGAGCGAATACATGCAGCACACGCGGGAGCACCAGCGGTGGGTGTTCTCGTCGCGCGAGCCCACGCAATGCACGATCCCGACCGTGAGCGGCTTGCGCCCGTCGCGCAGAATCACTTCCCCACCGGTCGGCCCGGAGGCGTTCACCAGACGCTCCACCTCCAGCGCCGTGTACACGTTGGGATAGGTACCGTAGCCGTAATACGGCACACGGGCGGCATCGAACGTCTGGAAGCCGGTGGCCAGGATTACCGTGCCAACCTCAATGCGCTCCTCCGTCGGCTGCGCGGCCAGATTGATGGCATGGCGCTCGCCGCAGGCCTCGATGCAAGTCTTCTTGCATTTTCCCGACTTGAATTGAATGCAGGTTTCCGGATCGACCACCGGCACCTGCGGCACCGCCTGGGGGAACGGAATGTAGATCGGCTTGCGGTTGCTCAGGCCGAAATTGAAAGCGTCCGGCACCTTGGCCTGTTTGTAAACGCAGGCGTCGAGACATTCCAGGCACCCGGCGCAGAGATCCTCGTCGACGTACCGCGGGTGGCGCAGCACCGAAACCTTGTAGTTGCCCACGTATCCATCGACCCGGGTCACCTCCGACAGCGTCCAGAGGGTGATATTTGGATGGGCGCGCACGGCCGACATCTTCGGCGTCAGGATGCAGGCGGCGCAGTCCAGCGTGGGGAAGGTTTTGTCGAACTTCGCCATGTGGCCGCCGATGGTGGCGTCCTTCTCCACCAGGTAGACGTGCTTACCGGCATTAGCCAAAGTGAGCGCCGCGTGAATCCCGGCAATGCCGCCTCCCACCACCAGCACGTCGGGATGGATGGCCACGCGTGACGTCTCCAGGGCCTCGTGCCAGGCCACCCGCCGCACGGCGGCGCGAACCAGGTCCTTGGCCTTCTTTGTGCCCTGCGCCTTGTCGGTGTGCACCCAGGACGCCTGTTCGCGGATGTTCACCATGTGGAAGAAATAGGGATTCAATCCACCCACTTTCAAGGCCGTGCGGAAGGTGTGCTCGTGGAGGTGCGGGGAACACGACGCCACCACGATGCGGTTGAGCTGATGCTCGCGGATATCCTGCCGGATCAGGTCCTGGCCTGGCTCGGAACACATGTATTTGTAGGCCCGCGACACCACCACGTTGGGCAGCGAAGCGGCGTATTCGGCCAGCGCCTGGACGTCCACGGTGGCCGCGATGTTGGTGCCGCAATGACAGCTGTACACGCCGATGCGAACGGAGCCGTTTGGGTCAGGCATAGACTTCCTTCTCCATCTCGTGTTTGGGGAACCACTGCCCGATGATCTTGCGCGCCGATATGGCGCGCCCGAAGCCAAGCGCTCCGGTATTTCCGCCGAGGGCCCAGCCCAGGATCTGCGTGAAGTACAGCACGGGCATCTCCAGCGGCTCGCCGGTGGCGCGGCGGATCTCCGCCTGGTAGGCGTCCAGATTGTACTGGCACAGCGGGCACACCGTGACGATGGCCTGCGCCCCTTTGCGCGCCGCCTCTTTCAAGAGGATGTAGTTGAGGCGCACGCCCACCGAATGGGTGGTGCCGGTGAGCGACCCGCCGCAGCATTTCGTCTTCAACGAATAATCCACCGTCGGAACGCCCACGGCGCGCAGCAGCTCGTCCATGCGCATGGGATTGCTGTCGCAATCGGCCTCGCCATAGGGGCGCACCAGCTGGCAGCCGTAATAACAGGCCACCTGTCCGCCGTGCCAGTGGCGCACCACCTGGGCGCGAATCCGCGCGGCTCCCACGTCGTGATACAGCACCTCCAAGGGGTGGCGGACGCGGACGCCGGTGAGCGCGACGAGCCCGCCGTCGCCCAGCGATGCCTTGACCGCGCGCCCGATCTCCGGATACCGCTCGATATAGTCCTGCGTCTTGCGCAGCACCAGGTAGCAGGCGCTGCACGGCGCCACCAGGTCCTGGCGTTTCTCTTCGTGCGCCAGCGCCAGGTTGCGCGCCGAGAGCAGGAACGCGGAGCGCTCGTCAATCGACATGTACGACGTCGCTCCGCAGCAGTTCCAGTCGCCCAGTTCCTCCAGCTTCAGGTCGAGCACGCGGAAGAGTTCCAGCAGGCTCTCTTCGTAAGCCGCGCCCGTGCCCTTGAGCGAGCAGCCCGGGAAATATCCATAACCCGTCGCCACTACGACACCTCCCTGGCAGCCAGTTCCCGCGGCAGGCTGCCGACATCGCGAATCTTGTCCATCCGCAGGCTGAGACGCCCGGCGCGCATGAGCTGCCAGCCGGTGCGCCACATGCCGAATAAGATCAGGGGATTGGAGCGCAGTGCCATGCGCAGGACCAGCCAGAACTCGCTGCTTCGCCCGCGACGGCGCACCATCTTGCAGAATTCCTGGGCCAGCACTGGGACGGGGAATCGAGCCGGGTAGAGCTGGTATTGAATCGCCTCGCGCTTGAGGCTGTACATAATGTCGGTGATGTGGATTTGACGGGGACAGTGGACCGCGCAGGAGTAACAGGATGCGCACAGCCAGATGGTCTTGGAACTCAACGCATCCTTACGAAATCCTTCCCGGACGAGGGCCACAATGCGGCGCGGGCTGTAATCCATGTAACTGGAGAGCGGGCAGGTGCCCGAGCACGCACCGCATTGAAGGCAGGAGAACAGACCCTCGCAGCCGGGACGCTCACTAACCAGGCGGGCCCACTGGGGGTCTGCCTCGCGTTGAAACTTCAGTTTCCGTAGCATCGCCTTTCACCTGTTGTTTACTCTTGCGTAGCTGATAGGAACATTGGGCCTGCGCGGCCTCCCGCACCAGGCAACGCTTCTTCAAATAGATCCCGCACTGCAAACAGATTTCTTCCGGATTGGCGCTGTCGTGGACGATTCCCTTGGTCATGCGGTCCAAAAACATCGAGGCTTGCCGGAGTTCGTCGGGATCCAGGTCGCGAAACATTTCCGCCAGTTTGAGGTCCTTGGCGGTTTCATATCGGCTCAGCAGCCTGCGGCCGGCGGCGGCCAGCGACAAATCGCTGCTGCGCCGGTCCTGGCGGCTCTCCGTCCGCCGCAAGTACTTCAGCCGCGAGAGCCGGTCCACGGCTTTGCTCGCCGCCGCGTCGCTGACCCCCAGGAACGCCGCCACATCGCCCACATTGTGGGCCTCGGTAAGATCCAGCAGCTTGAGGATCTTCAGCTGCGAAAGCGATAGCTGCTTGCCGACGATTTCGGAAAGCAGCTTCTGCTCCATCACACCGCTTACCGCGGCGAGGAACAGATGCGCGCTGCCGAGCAGTTCGTTTACCAGTTGCTGCGTGCTGTGATTAGCCATCGGGTTCTCCTTGGATATGCTGAGAAGAAACCATGGTAACGAACATGCCACCCAAGGAGAGATGCGTTTCACGTGCTCGCCGGCCGGCATGCTGGCGGACATAGGGTTTCACCCCCTCAGGACGCGGGCTTGTGAGGCGATTGGGCCTCCGCCAGGGCCGCGGCTAGTTGCAGGCGCGTGTTCTGGAGCCGTTCCGCGACCACCGTCAGCAGCCGCTCCAGAAACGCCCGTCCGAAATAGGGATTCCCGTCAAAGGCGTCGTGCATGGCGGGAACCTCGAAAACCAGCGCTTGCACAGACTCCAGGGCGCGCGCCTGGAATTGTTTCTGGCGCTTCAGGACAGCCGACCAGCCCAGTTCGTCGCCCCCAAACAGGGTGTCGATGCGCACCTGCCGGCCGCCAAAACTGGCCTCTAATGCGACTCTTCCGGAGAGCAGAACGTAGAACTGCGAGGCGTCGTCGCCTTCCCGGAAGAGGATGTCACCCCCTCCGAAGTGAACCGGAGTGCCCAATATCATGAGCTTGTCCAGGTGCTTGGGCTGGAACTGCTCGAAAAAGGGGCACCGGTCCAGTACCACCGTTTCAGAAGTCATAACGTATCAGCGAAAACTCCGTCGAAAGACATTAAATGCCTAACCTGAGATAATGTCAAGCGAATTAATATTTAATGTGGTTGTCTATTTTGCAGCGCCGCGGCCGCGGACTTAAGCGGTGGTGGCGTCGGCGCTGTTGGCGGCGCTCCGCTCCAGCTCCCATTGCAGGCGCTGAATGGCGGAGTGGAGTTCGTCGGCGCGGATGGCTTTGGGGTCCGAGTCTCCATAGCCCGCCGCCATGAGCCGCGAAATCTCTTCAGCCCGCTCCAGCATGGCGGACAGTTCCTCTTTGGCCTGGCGGAGTTGAGCGACGGTGAGCGGGTAGCGATCTGGCATCCAATTTCCAAGCTTACAGGCACAGGGCTTTCGCTGCAACTATCTGCGGGGGTGGGCGACATGAAAAACGGTTCATGTAAACACCCGCCTATCGGGAAAATCCCGGCGTACTCCGTACGCCAATCCGAGCCGCGACGGGGTACCCCCTGGGTCGGGAGCGGTGGCTATGTGCGGGGCCACCAACCCCTCCCTGACGGTCGCGGCTCTGATTTGGGTCCACTGCAATCCACTCCTGTGTCGCGCACTCTGCCGCCGGCCGTTCACCCTTCACCTTGGACCGCGGTAAGATCGGGAAACGATGCGTATCGCGATGCTTGGATTGGGTTTTATGGGCGGCGTTCATCTGCGCGCGTGGCGCGAGGTGGCGGGCGCCACCCTGGCGGCGGTCTTTTCCAACGACGAGCGCCAGCTTTCCGGCGACCTCACGGCCACACAGGGCAATCTGGGGCGGCCGGGGGAACACGTCGACTTCTCCGCCGTCAAGCGGTACCGTCACCTGGAGGACGTGCTGGGCGATTCCGAAATCGATGCCGTGGATCTCTGCCTGCCTACATACCTGCACGAAGACGCGGCGGTGGAAGCGCTGCGCGCCGGCAAGCACGTTCTGGTGGAAAAGCCCATGGCGCTCGATGGCGCCTCGGCGCGCCACATGATCGCCGTGGCGAAACGCACCGGCAGGATCCTGATGACCGCGCAGGTGCTGCGCTTCTTCCCCGAGTATGTGGCGCTGCGCCAGGCCCTGCCCGGGCTCGGCGCCGTCCGCGGCGCCTTCTTCCGGCGGCGCTGCGCGGCCCCGGCGTGGGGCGGATGGTTGAAGGACCCTGAAAAGAGCGGCGGCGGCGTATTCGACCTGCTGATCCACGACGTCGACATGTGCCTCCATCTCTTCGGCAGGCCCGAAGCGGTGTCGGCGGTGGGTCACTACGATGCGCAGGCCGGCCTGGACACGCTGCACGGGGAATTGTTCTACCCATTCGGAGTGGCCGTGGTATGCGGCGGCTGGCAGCACCAGGGCGCGTTCCCCTTCGCCATGGAATACAGCGTCACGCTGGACGGAGGAACCATCGAGTACAGCTCCGCCGGGCGTCCGCCCACCGTTTACAGCGAGACCGAACAGGCGCTGCCGCTGGAAGGTCGCGATGGGTACATAGCCGAACTCGAATACTTCGTCGAGTGCTGCCGCTCGGGGCGGCAGCCGGAGCGCTGCCCTCCACGCGAATCGGCGCTCGCCGTGGAGTTGATGCGCATGCTGCTGGTGGCGCGCGAAAGGGACGGGAGGAAGATCCTATGTTCGAACCTGGGGTAATGTTCTGGGCGGAGCGCGACAATCTGCAAAGGGTGCGCTCGCTGGGGGTGCGCTACGGGCAGTTGGGCATTCCGGGCGGAATGCCTTTGACCGATGCGGCGGCCGCGCAGTGGAAGACGGCGCTGACTTCGGCGGGTCTCACTCTGGTCACCGTCTTTGCCGCCTACGAGGGCGAAGACTACGCCGACATGCCGGCAGTGGCGCGCACGGTGGGCTTCGTGCCGCCCGAGACGCGGGCGGCACGGGTGGAGCGAACCCTCGAAGTGAGCGATTTCGCGGCGCTGCTCGGGGTGAGCAGCATCGCCTGCCACATCGGCTTTGTGCCGGAGGACGCCGGGCACCCCGATTACGCGGCGGTGCGCGACATGGTGCGCCGCGTCTGCGACCATGCGGCGCGGCACGGCCAGAACTTTGCGCTGGAGACCGGCCAGGAACCGGCTGGGGTGCTGCTGGGATTCATCCGCGACGTGGACCGCGCCAATCTGCGCATCAACTTCGACCCGGCCAACCTGATTCTCTACGGTACCGGTGAACCGATTGCCGCGCTGAAGACGCTGGCGCCGCTGGTGATTTCGGTGCACTGCAAGGACGGCGACTGGCCTGCGCCCGGAATTCCCGGCGCACTGGGCGTGGAGCGCCCGCTGGGCAAGGGGTCGGTAGGCATTGCCCGGTTCGTCGAGACGCTGCGCGAACTGGGCTTCGGCGGACCGTTGAATGTGGAACGCGAGACGGACAACCAGGACGAGCGCTTCGGCGACCTCGCCGAAGGCGTTCAATTGCTGCGCACGCTGGCGCAGGCTTAAACCGCGATCCGCCTGGCGTCGAACTCCGGCCGGTAGAGCACGTCTGGTTCGAATTCGTGCGTCACCTGATGTTGGAACCACAGGTGGATGCTCAGCGTCGCCTGGTGAATCTCCTCATCGTGAGCGGCGTAACAGACCGCGCACTCGCTGTCGGGCTCGTCTTCCAGTTCGTCGAACATCGACTTCCTCCCGTTACGGTACCGGAAACAAGAGTATCCCCTAGTGCAAACAACTGCAAGCATGGCTCCGGTGGATACGGGGATGGCAACCTGGGTATACACTTCGCCGTTGACGAGAGTAAACCATGCGCCCGGCGATTCGCGGCAGCGCGCGGAAATGCGTGGCGGGGGCGGGGCCAATTGCCGCATGGCGGACGCCCCCGCCATCGCGCCTAGTGCACGTTGGTGTTGATGATGGTACCGATTTTGTTGAAGACGTTGCTGACGACAGTGCTCAGCGCAGGCATGCAAGCCACCGCCGCGACGGCAACCATGCCCGCCGCCAGCGCATATTCCACCAGGTCCTGCCCGCTGGTATCCCGCCAAACCCGCAATTTCAAAAAGCAGTCTTTGATCCGTTTCATCGCGTAGTATCCTTTCTAATTCACGCTCGAGTTGATGATCGTGCCGATTTTGGTGAAGACGTTGCTGACGACGCTGCTCAACGAAGGCATGCAAGCCACCGCCGCGNNCGTATTCCACCAGGTCCTGCCCCTGCGTATCTTGCCAGAGGCGCTTGTAGAATGTTTTCACGAATGTTGCTCCCTTCCCATCTGACACTAACATCGGAGTTACAGACCTTAAATCGGCTTGAGCGCTTATTCGAACCGGGAATATTACTGCCTTACGACTTACTTTCGTTGGAGCAGGGAACCAATCCACGATGCGTTTTTCTTTTCCGGAGCGCTCTTGTGCGTAAGTTGGCGGCACAGCGCCTGCACGCTGGCGCCGAATCGGGAAGCGGACGGCGCCGGCTTGCCGTCGAGGAGCGACGCCTGGATCACATCGTAATCGTTAAGGAGGACGGCGAAGGGCTCTAGCGCCAGAGCGGTCTTCACGTCCTCGCGATGTAAGCCG
>PLDO01000239.1 GCA_003136215.1 Bryobacterales bacterium | reverse complement strand
CGGTGACGTCGGTGAAGGTGCCGTTGCGGTTGTTGCGGTAGAGCCGCATGGTGGTGCGCTCGCCGCGGTGATCGGGCCAGCCCATACCGTTGACCAGCAGAATGTCGAGCCAGCCATCGGCATCGTAATCGAAGAAGGCGCAGCCCGCGCCCATGGTCTCGGGCAGGTACTTGGCGCCGAATGCGCCGCTGTTGTGGCGGAACTGGATGCCGGCGGCGGCGGTGACATCGGTCAGGCGGAAATCCGGGCCGGGCGGATTAGCCGCGAGCGCCCGCACCGCGGCGCCGGCCAGCAAGGTGCGGCGGGTCACGGGATGCTCACCAGGCCCTGGCGAATGGCGTAGACCACCAGTTCGGCGGTGTTGTGGATGCCCAGGGCCTGCATGATGTTGGCGCGATGCACGGCCACCGTGTTGACGCTGAGAGAGAGCACTATGGCGATCTCTTTGTTGGATTTGCCGTGGACGATCAACTGCAGGACTTCCAGTTCGCGGGTGGTCAACTGGGGCGGAGATTGGCCGGCGGGCGGGTCGAGCGCGCCCAGTCGTTGGTCGAGCACCATCTTGCCGGCGGCTACCTGCTTCACCGCGTCCACCATTTCCAGGTCCAGGGCGTTCTTCAGAATGTAGCCGCGCGCGCCTGCCTCCAGACAGGTGCGCACATACGAAGCCTCGGCGTGCATACTGAGGATCAGGATGGCGGTGTCCGGCGCCGCCCGCAGGATGTGGCGCGCCGCCACCGCGCCATTCATGCTGGGCATGGCGAAATCCATGACCACGACGCGCGGATGGAGTTCGGCGGCGAGTTGCACGGCCTGGTGGCCGTCTTCGGCTTCGCCCACCACGATAATCGACGGGTCGTCCTCCAGCATGCGGCGGAAGCCACGCCGCACCAGGCTGTGGTCATCCACCAGGAGCACGGATATTTGCGGTTCAGTCATGGGTCTCCTGAATCGTGGCGGGAACGGTGAGCCGGACCAGCGCGCCGCCGGTACTTCGATTCTCCAGGTCCAAAAGGCCGTTCACCAGGCCGGCGCGCTCGCGCATGGAGACCAGGCCCATGCCGTAAGCGTGCGAACTTCCGAAGCCGACGCCCTGATCTTCCACTTCAAGCACCACCGATTCCGGCAGATACCGCAGGCGCACCGCCGCCCGGTGGGATTGCGAATGCTTGGCGATGTTGTTGAGCGCCTCCTGCATTACACGGTACAGGTGGATGGCGACCTCGCGGTCCAGTTCGCGCGCCTCGCCGGACTTTTCGTAGTGTACCTCAATGCCCGTCTGCTTCTGGAAACCGGGCAGGTATTGATCCAGCGCGCCTTCGAATCCGATTTCGTCCAGAATCACCGGGTGCAGCGCGTGAGACAGGGTGCGCACCTTTTCGAGAGTGGACTGCACGATTTCCTGCACCTCGCGCAGATCGGCGCGTAGCGACTCTGGGTCGGCGAGACGCCGTCCGGCGCGCTGCAGCATGGCGCCGATGGCCGTGAGAATCTGGCCGAAATCGTCGTGCAGATCGCGGGAGATGGAGCGGAAGGTGTTTTCCTGCATGGCGATGAGTTGCTGCGCCAACTCGCTGCGCCGCGCGGAGAGCATCGCCACCTCTTCAAACATGCGCCGGTTATATTGCACCAGGTACAGGCTGGTGGCCAGAATCAACACCAGCATGGCCGCCATGAACAGGTAGACGTTGCGCTCCACGCCGGCATATACGCCACGAATCCGGGAACCGGCCTGCTGCTCGATTTCGTTGTTCTGCACCAGCAAGCGCGCGACGGCGGTGCTGAGGGCTTGCTGCCGCGCCTGGAGGGACAGGCGGATGAGGGTGCGGGCTTCGGCCTCCTGGCCACTTTGGGCAAGCGCGAAGATGCGGTCGAGCGCGTCCCAGAATTGGCCGAGCGAGTCGCGCAGGTACTTGCTCTGTTCCGCGTCGCGATCGAAGGGCGCGGATTGGGCTTCGCGCACGATGGCGTCTTCCAGATCGGTGCGCAGCCGGCGGAATTGTCCCTGCCAGGCGGTAAGCGGATAGGGCTCGCTGCCCTCCAACATGTCGCGCATGGCCATGCCTAGCGAATTCAGGTTGTTCTGGATGCGCAGCAGGAGGAGCGAATCGGCGCGATTGCGGTCGATGATGCCGCCTTGCAGCCGTTCCAGGCCGCGGAGTTGCATCACCATATAGCCCGAGTAGAGGGCCACCGCGGAAAACGTGATGGCCAGCCCCGCCAGCAGACGGACTGTAGGAGACCTGGGTGGAGACATACCGATCTTACGAAGGGAAGCCTACCATGGATGGCGCTTGGCTGTCACCGGAGGCGACCTTACTTTGCAGGCGCCGGCGCGACCACGTACACGTATTCGAGTAGTGTCTTCCCGGTATTGGAGACGTTGTGGCGGGTCGCGGGTGGAATATAGGCGAACGCGGGCGCAATCAAGGTTAGCCTGGGCTGTCCGTCAATCAGCGCCTCGCCTTCCCCGCGGAGGATCACCAGGGACTCTTCGTTCTGCCCGGTGGTATGCCAGCCCACCGTCTCGCCTGGCTTGAGCCGGACAAAGCCGCTGCGCATCCCCGCCGTCCGCGGCGTGCCCTGGAGCAGGGGACAATCGCCCTTCAGGCACTCAAGCGGCAGTGCCAGGGGCAGAGGCCGGGGCGTTTGGGCAACGAGCGCCACAACGAGCGCCGCCGCGGCAAGAACGATAAGCACGGTGCGTAATGGAGATCGACTCATCGGATGGAGTGTAGCACGATTTGGATCTTCGTGTTACTGCTGTGGCGCCGCCACTCGTGGCGGCCGCGTCCCGACTCATCGGGACGCTTGCCGGGCGTGCTCCAAGGCGCGTACTGATGACCTGCGGCGACAGGCCACAAAAAACGATGGCCTGTTTGAATG
>PLDO01000329.1 GCA_003136215.1 Bryobacterales bacterium | reverse complement strand
GAGATCTCCCGGCCCTCGGCATTCAGCATGGCCATCAGGTCGCCCATGACCCAATTCACGGCCATCTTGGGGTTGCCGGAAACCTGGGCGACGGTCTCGAAGTACTCGCTGGTGGCGCGCGTGGCGGTGAGCACGTCGGCGTCGTATTCGGAGAGTCCGAACTCGTCCAGGAAGCGCGCCCGTTTACGCGCGGGCAGTTCCGGCATGGAGGCGCGCACTTCGTGGAGCCACGTTTCGCCGATGCGGAGGGGCACCAGGTCGGGTTCCGGGAAATAGCGGTAATCGTGCGNNCGGGATCGGGGAAATAGCGGTAATCGTGCGCGTCTTCCTTGCTGCGCATACTAAAGGTCTCATCCAGGTCGGGGTTATAAAGGCGCGTCTCCTGCACCACGCGCCCACCGCTCTCGATCAGCGCCACCTGGCGGGCTACCTCGAACTCGATGGCCTGCTTCAGGAAGCGGAATGAATTCAGGTTCTTTACTTCGGCGCGGGTGCCGAACGGCTCCGTACCTTTCAGCCGCACGCTGACGTTGGCGTCGCAGCGCAGATGGCCCTTCTCCATATCGCAGCTGGAGACTTCGATGAACTGCATCACCTGTTTCAGTTCCGTAAGGTAGGCGTGCGCCTCGGCGGCGCTCCGCATATCGGGTTCGCTGACGATTTCGATGAGCGGCGTGCCGCTGCGGTTGAGGTCGACATAGGAGCAGCGGTCGGAATCCTTGAAGCCGTCGTGCACGCTCTTGCCGGCGTCGTCTTCCATGTGGACGCGGGTGACGCCGATGCGCCTGGGAAGGCCGTCCACCACGATATCCACGAAGCCGTGCTCGGCCACCGGCTGGTCGTACTGCGAGATCTGGTAGCCCTTCGGCAGGTCGGGGTAGAAGTAGTTCTTGCGCGCGAATCGCGAGAGAGGGCGCACCTGGCAGTTGAGCGCCAGAGCGCCCTTGATGGCCAGTTCCACAGCCTCGCGGCTGAGCACGGGGAGCGCGCCGGGAAGGCCGAGGCAGACCGGGCACACATTGGTGTTGGGCGGCGCGCCGAAACCGGTAGGGCAGCCGCAGAAGATCTTGGTCGCCGTGGCCAGTTGCACGTGCACTTCGAGCCCGATTACCGGCTCGTAGCGCGCGATCATCTCAGGCGTAGCCGCGGCGATTGCGGAGGAAGACATGGTGTCCTTCCATTATAGTTACTGCGTGGAAGACGAGGTCCGAGCTTGCGCCCGGATTGGCAGGCTGGCAGCCGGCTGAAAGCCTGCCCCACCAATTCATGCACGCGGTACGACTTGGTGGCGCAGGCGGTTCCGCCTGCGAGAAGCCTGTCACGCCAGATTACGGCGCAAATGGCCAAACTCCAGGTCCCAGCTTCCGCCCGGATGGACAAGCCGGAGGCTTATCCCACTTGTTTATTGCCTGGCGGGGAACTTCTTCTCCAGCGCGGCGACGAATTCATGCAGGGCTTTGCGGTCGGCAGCCTGCCACTGGATCAGGATGAAGAAGCGGTCGTTGTAGAAAAAGACGGTGTCGGGCGCCGGCTTCCAGTGCTGCGCCATATCCAGTGCCGCGGCGGACGAGGTCAACTGGTACACGCGAGCCTCGAGTTTGCCGGGACCCTGGTACGATGCCGCAAGGATGCGTTCGATGGCGGCGGCCGGCGGCGGGAGTTCGCCGACGGAGGTACGGCGCCACGCGCCGACCATCTCGGTAAAGACGTCGGGCATGGGAGCGGAAGCGCGACGGCACGAGGCGAGAGCCATGGCGCAGACCAGAGAAATCGCGAGTCGCATCATCAGTCACGATGCTAACATCGGGGTTATGGGAAAATTCAAGCCGGTGCGGGCGAATGCCAAGAAGACTACGCGCCCGCAAGGCGCCGCCGGCTGCGTGATCCTGATCCTGCTGATCATGGTCGGCGTCATGGTATTTCTCTACCTGGTGATGAAAAGTAATGCGAACGGATAGAAGAACAGCCGGGCAACTGCGTCCCGTCCAAATCACGACCGGTTGTCTCATGACCGCGGAAGGTTCCGCACTCATCAAGGTGGGAAACACGCACGTGTTGTGCGCCGCCACGGTGGAAGACACGGTGCCGCCGTTTATGCGCAACAGCGGAAAGGGCTGGGTGACGGCGGAGTATTCGATGCTGCCGCGGGCTACCGCCAAACGCACGCCCCGCGAGGTCACCAAGGGCCGCCCCTCGGGGCGCACGCACGAGATCCAGCGCCTGATTGGGCGCTCCATGCGCGCGGCGGTGGATATGAGCGCGCTCGGCGAGCGCACGGTGATCATCGATTGCGACGTCATCCAGGCGGATGGCGGCACGCGCACGGCGTCCGTCACGGGAGCATTCGTGGCGATGGCGATAGCCTTCCGGCAACTGAAAGAGTACGGTGTACTGAAGAACAACCCCTTGCGGGAATACATCGCGGCGACCAGCGTGGGACTGGTGGGCGGGGTGCCGATGGTCGATCTCTGCTACGAAGAGGATTCCCAGGCCGACGTGGATATGAACGTGGTGATGACCGGCGCCGGCCAGTTCGTGGAAGTGCAGGCGACGGCGGAGCACACACCGTTCGATGACGCTCAGATGGCTCAAATGATGGACTTGGCGCGCGCCGGGATCTCGGAACTGGTGATCATGCAGAGGGAGATCATCGGCTTTTGACCAGGCTTTTTTGCGCCACGGGGAATGCCGGCAAGCTGCGCGAATTCCGCCTGGCGGCGGACAGCACGCGGGTCGAGATCGAACTGCTGCCGGGCTACCGGCAACTGCCTGCCGCGGTGGAAGACGGCGCCACGTTTGAAGAGAACGCGATCCGCAAGGCGCTGCACTACGGCCCGCATGCCTCCGGTCTGCTGTTCGCCGACGATTCCGGACTGGAGGTGGAAGCGCTCGGCGGAGCGCCCGGCGTGTATTCGGCACGCTACTCCGGCCCGCATGCCACGGACGAATCCAACAACCGCCTGCTGCTCGAAAGACTGCGCGGCGTGTCCCACCGGAACGCGCGCTTCGTGTGCGCCATCGCGCTGGTGGAGGGCAGGCGCGTGGTGGGGGTTTTTCACGGCGCGGTGGAAGGCGTGATTCTCGACGAGCCTCGCGGCTCCGGCGGCTTCGGCTATGACCCGCTGTTCTACTGCCCGGCTTTTGGGTGCACGTTCGGCGAGGCGACGGGAGAGCAGAAGTTTTCGCTGAGTCATCGGGGACAGGCCATTCGCGCGATGCTGGCGAGTTTGTAGACCTCGCGCGGAAGCGTCCCACCGATTGTTCTTCCCACCGTAAAACATTAGGGGTACATTATGTTATATGCAGTCTAGCCGCGATTCGTCCGTCTGGCGAACCCTGGCCATCGCCTTTGGGGATGGCTTGGCGTTCGGAGTGGGCGTCACCCTCACGCGCAACGCGGCGCGCCTCGCCGCCGGAAAATCCGCCGCTTCCCTACCCCGGCCGGTCAACAGCCGGACAAGCGAACCCGAAGTGCGCAGCCTGGAGCAACCTATGGAGCGCAAAGCAGGCCCGCCGCCCGTGGTGGCCTTTCCGCCCAACCGCCAGTCCGCCGACGCCGTGCAGACGGCCATTGACGGACGGTTCGCCGAAATCGGCGGCCAAATCGACCGGCGGATCGGCGAACTCGAACTCAGGATCAAGACGGAGCTCGACGCGCTGGACGCGCAGGACCACGCCGTGGCCACGGGCACCGAAACCCGGCTCGACGAGCTGCGCGCGGAAATCAACGAGGCCTTCGCTAAAGAGCGCCAGAGCATCGACGGCGACATGCGGGGGCTGCGAACACAAATGTCGGCGATCCACAAGGAGTTCGCCGAGACTCTGGCCCGCCTGGTGGACGAACAGATCGCCAAGACCGTCGCCGTCGGGCTGCGGGCGGTGGCGGAGGAATTGCGCGAGGGCGTCCGGGAAGAGATCCGGCTAAGCGGCAAAGACCAGCAGATCGCCGAACTCCGCGAGCGTATGGATGGGCAGGAACGCACCGTGCGGGAGCTGGTGACGGCACTGGGACAAAGCTGCCTGCGAGCCGTCGGTCGCATGGCGCCCGCGGAGCCGCCGTCCGCGCCGTCCCCGCCGCCTGTCGGCGCCGAAGTTGGTGGCGCGGCCCCGCCGGAAGGCGGCGTGGAATCCGCCGCGGATCCGGAGTTGCCCGGGTTTGCCCGAAGCCGGCCGCGCAAACCGCTTTGGCGGCTGCCCATCGTCTCCACCTTCCTTGCCGCCACGGGGGGCTTGCTGCTGCTGCATTACCTCTAAGGGCGCATGATATCCTGATTCCGCGTCCCATGAAGATCACCAGCGTTCGATCTTTCCTGCTGTCCTATCCCTTCCCGGAACCGATCCGGCTCCCCTTTTACGGCGGCGAGCGCACGTTGCTCAAACGCGACGCCATGTTGATCCGCGTGGAGGCGGATAACGGCCTGGTGGGATATGCGCCGGGGCCGGGCAGCGAGAGCGTGCATCGCGCCATCGGGCAGACGGTAGCGCCGTTTCTGGAAGGGCGCTCCCTGGCCGATCCGGACGCACTGCGCGTGCTCTTCCTGAAAGGGCCGGGCGCCGACGTTGCACTGGCCAGAATCTATGGCGCGGTGGAGATCGCGCTTTTCGATCTGGCCGGCAAGGCGCGCGGCGTTCCGGTTTCGGAACTGCTGGGCGGGCGGGTGCGCGACAGCATCCGCCTCTATGGCAGCGCGGGAATGTACATGGCTCCGGAGGCTTACGCCGCGGAAGCATCGGCCGTCGCGGAGCAGGGCTTCCGCGCCTACAAGATGCGCCCCGCGGCCGGCCCGGAGCAGGACCTGGAGTCCGTGCGCCTGATGCGCCGGGCGGTAGGCCCCGATTTCGACCTAATGGTGGACGCGCATACCTGGTGGCGCATGGGAGACCGCAGCTATTCGCCGGCCACGGTGGAGCAACTGGCGCGGGACATGGACGCGCAGCGCATCGCCTGGCTCGAAGAACCCCTGCCGCCGGACGACCACGCAGCCTACCTCGCGCTGCGGGAGAAGCTCCTGGCGCCGCTGGCTTCCGGCGAGCACGAGCCGAACGAAGAACGCTACCTCGACCTCATCGTCACCCGGGCAGTCGATTACGTGCAGATGGACGTCTGCTGCCAGGGTGGTTACTCGCTGGGGCGGCGGCTGTTCGCGGAAATCGCGCGCCAGGGACTGCGCTTCGCCTTCCACAGTTGGGGCACCGCGCTGGAAGTGGCGGCCGCCGCGCAGTTGGGTGTTTGCTGGCCGGAGGTAGTGGTGGAGTGGCTGGAGTACCCCTGCTACTCGACGCCGGGGAGCGCCGGCATGTACCCGTTCCCGCCGGCGTCGGAGATTCTGACCGAGCCGCTGGAACTGGAACGCGGCAGTCTGATTGTGCCGCGGACCCCGGGGCTCGGAGTGACGGTGGACGAACGGGTGATCGAGCGCTACCCGTGGATCCCGGGGCCGTGGTCGCTGTTCCGCACCGATTCGCCGGCGGAGACGCGCGCCGTCACCGGCGACCACAGCGTGCCGTGGGACGCGGGAACGAAGTAGCCCATCTCATTCCATGCGCAGGGCTTCCACCGTTGACGACGCTGAAGACGGCGCTGTTGGCTCCCAGGCCGATGCGGATAACCGCTTGCCGTTACAATGGGGACATGTCGGACAAATTAATCATCGCGGGGCGTGAGTTCTCCTCGCGGCTCATCGTGGGAACGGGAAAGTACCGCAGTTTTCAGGAAATGATGCGCTGCCACGAGGCGAGTGGCGCCGAAATGGTGACGGTGGCGGTGCGACGCGTCAATCTGACCGACCGCACCAAGGAATCGCTGATCGATTACATCGATCGCACGAAGATATTCATCCTGCCGAACACGGCGGCGTGCTACACCGCCGACGACGCGGTGCGCACGGCCATGTTGGGGCGCGAAGTCGGCCTGTCCAATTGGGTGAAGCTGGAAGTGATCGGCGACGAAAAGACGCTCTTCCCGGATAATGCGGGACTGCTGGAAGCCACCCGGATCCTGGTCAAGGAGGGCTTCGTGGTTTTGCCTTATACGAATGACGACGTGGTCAACGCGCGGCGCCTGATCGATGCGGGAGCGGCGGCGGTAATGCCCCTGGCTGCGCCCATCGGGAGCGGACTGGGCATACAGAATTCGGTGAATCTGCGAATTTTCCGCGAGATGATCACCGCGGTGCCGATGATTGTGGATGCCGGGGTGGGCACGGCCAGCGACGCGGCGATTGCCATGGAGCTGGGCGCCGATGGAGTGCTGATGAACACCGCGATCGCGGCGGCCGACGATGCGGTGAAGATGGCCCGCGCCATGAAGCTCGGCGTGGAAGCCGGCAGGCTGGCGTGGGAATCGGGCCGCATGCCGCGGAAGCTATATGCGTCGGCGAGCAGTCCCCTGACCGGCGTGGTGGGTTCGTAGGGTGGGACAGACCATCGCCTTTTGTGGTCTGTCACTGCCTTCCTAGCCCGAGACGACACAAAACGATCGTCTGTCCCACCGCGTGTTACTATTCCGTTTTGAAAAAGGGAGCAACTCCGTGAAAGTCTACGAAAGCAAGGATATCCGGAACGTTGGTGTAGTGGGCCACGGCGATTCCGGCAAGACAACGCTCACCGCCGGGTTGCTGTTCACCGCCGGAGCCACCAACCGCCTCCTCCGCGTCGATGAGGGCAACACGATCACCGATTTTGACGAGGAGGAAATCCAGCGCAAAATCACCATCTCTACTGCCATCGCCGTGGCCGAGTGGAAGAAGACCAAGATCAACCTCCTGGATACGCCGGGGTACAACATATTTATTAACGATACGCGGGGCGCCCTGGTGGCTGCCGATGCGGCCATCGTGCTGGTGGACGGCGTGGCCGGAGTGGAAGTGCAGACGGAAAAGGTCTGGGCCTTCGCCGAAGAGTACAAACTTCCGCGCGCCCTTGTGGTGAATAAGCTGGATCGCGAGCGCGCCGATTTTCAACGCGCACTGGCCAGCGTCCAGGAAAACTTCGGGCGCACCGCCGTCCCGATCCACCTCCCCATGGGCAGCGAACGCGATTTTAAGGGGATCGTCGATCTGATTCGCATGCGGGCCTTCACCTACACGCCGGATGGCGACGGGAAAGGCAAGGAAGGCGACATCCCGGCCGATTACGCCGCGGAAGCCCAGACGGCTCACGAAGCCCTGGTGGAAATGGTCGCCGAAGGCAATGATGCCTACATGGAAGAGTTCTTCGAGAAGGGCACGCTTCCGGTGGAGCACATTCTCGATGGCATGCGCACGGGGATCCGCGAATTGCGCATTTTCCCGGTGATGTGCGCGGCCGCCAACCACAACATCGGCAGCGACTTGATTCTGGACCTGATCGTGGACGATATGCCGAATCCGACGGAGCGCGGCGAGATCACGGCGTTTGTCAACGGCACCGAGGCGCATCGACCGGTCGCCGAAAGCGGCCTGGCCTCCGCCTACGTTTTCAAGACCACCGCCGACCCGTTCGCGGGGCGCATCAACTTCTTCCGGGTGGATACGGGAATCGTCAAGAACGACTGCAACCTGCAGAACGTAAACAAGAACTCGCCGGAACGCCTGGCGCACCTGAGCAGCCCCAACGGCAAGACCTTACTGCCCATCACGGAACTGCATGCCGGCGATATCGGGGCGGTCGCCAAACTCAAGGACACGCTGACGGGCGACACGCTGGCTGAAAAGGGGTTCGATATCACCTACCCGCCGGTCAAACTGCCGGAGCCGTCCATCGCCTTCGCCATCGAAGCCAAGTCGCGCAACGACGAAGACCGCATGGGCAATGCCGTGCACCGCATCCTGGAGGAAGACCAGAGCTTACGCTTCTACCGCGACCCGCAGACCCGTGAGTTCCTGCTGGCCGGCAGCGGACAGCAGCACGTGGAAATCGTGGTCAGCCGGTTGAAAAAGCGGTATGGCGTGGATGTCACCCTAAAAGCGCCGAAAATTCCGTACCGGGAGACGATTCGCGGCAAGGCGGATGTCCAGGGACGCCACAAGAAGCAGACCGGAGGACACGGGCAGTTCGGCGATTGCTGGATCAAGATGGAGCCGCTGACGCGCGGCAGCGGCTTCGAGTTCGCCAATGAAATCTTCGGCGGTTCGATTCCGAAGAACTTCATTCCGGCGGTGGAAAAAGGTATCGTGGATGCGGCCGCCAACGGCTACCTGGCGGGTTTCCCCATGGTCGATTTCAGGGTCACGGTCTACGACGGGTCGTACCACGACGTGGATTCCAGCGAACTGGCGTTCAAACTGGCGGCGCGCAAGGCGTTCAAGGCCGCCATGCTGGAAGCCAAGCCGACTCTGCTCGAACCCATCATGAATGCCGAGATCCAGGCACCTGTGGAGTACGCCGGCGACCTTATGGGCGACCTCAACAGCCGCCGCGGGCGAATCGCCGGAATGGATACCAAGGGGGCTACCCAGTTCATCCGCGCCCAGGTGCCGATGTCGGAAATGTTGAACTACCAGAGCGATTTGACGGCCATGACGCAGGGGCGGGCGAGCTTCACGATGGAGTTCGACCATTACGACTATGTGCCGCAATTGCAGGCGGACAAGGTAATCGCCGCCGCGAAGGCCGCCAAGGCGGGTGAAGAGGAAGAAGAGGAATAAGTACACGCCCCCGTGTGGGGATGACACGCACACGGGGGGCAACTACCTGATACAGGGGTTGCTTTTAGCACGGATGTGAGGTAGCCTACTAGGGTCAATACTGAGTTACAGGCCGCAGAAGTACTTTATTTTCATACATTGAGGCGGTTGAATGGAAGTTCGGACCGAGACTCTCTGCACTTTTTCGTTGCTCGCCGTAGCCGTAGTCACCTCCGGTTGTGGATACACACAGCAGTCGAAGTTCCAGATGTCGTTCCTTCCGCCGGCACCACGCAACGCCTCGGCCGTGGAACTACCGGAACCTCCCCCCGTACAACATAACCTCTACCTGGGCGCCGATATCCCAGCGATCATCCTCTCGAACCCCCAAATCCTGCAACGCAGAACGCAAGGCGACGCCACCATCCAAATCGCGCAGCGGCGGTTCCAGTCGGGCAAACGATACTACCAGGCCGGTGATGCAGCCAACGCGCGGCTGGAATTCGACCGCGCCATCGATCTGATGCTGGAGGCCAGCGAGCAAGGCCTGATCGACCGCCAGCAATACGAGCGGCAATTGGACGAGATGGTGGACAGCATCCACCGCTATGATCTGGCGGACCTGGGCGCTTCCGCCGAGGTGGACCAGGGAAAGTTCGAAAAGGCTCCGCTCGAAGACATCTTGCAGATGACCTTCCCGGTGGACCCCAAGCTGAAGGACAAGGTTCGCGAGCAGGTCGCGGCCACAACTTCCCAGTTGCCCCTGTCCGTAAATGACGCGGTATTGGGATACATCAACTATTTCTCCAACCGCGGTCACCGGACCCTGCTCAACGGATTGCAGCGGTCGGGGCGCTACCGGCCCATGATCCAGCGCATCCTGGACGAGGAAGGCATACCGCAGGAGATCATTCACCTGGCGCAGGCGGAATCCGGTTTCATCCCGCGCGCGGTATCGCGCGCCGCCGCCGGTGGGATGTGGCAGTTCCTCAAGTGGCGTGGCAATGAGTACGGTTTGAAGCAGACCGCCTACACCGACGACCGCATGGATCCGGAGAAGGCCACGCGCGCCGCCGCCCATCACTTGCGCGACCTGCATCACGAGTTCGGCGATTGGTACCTGGCTCTGGCGGCATACAATTGCGGCCCGGTCAACGTGGAAAAGGCCGTGGAGCGTACCGGATACGCGGATTTCTGGGAATTGCGCTCGCGCGGCGCTTTACCCGCCGAGACCACCAACTACGTGCCCATCATTCTGGCCATGACGATCATGGAAAAGAACGCGGCCGAGTACGGGATCGAAGGCTTCCAACTGGATCCGCCCCTGGAGTACGACACGGTGGAAACGACGGCCCCGACGAGCCTGACTTTGGTGGCGGATATCCTGGACATGCCGTTCGCCGAGTTGGCGGCGCTCAATCCGGCCAGCCTGCGCGGCATGGTTCCGGCGGACTTCTCGGTGCACGTTCCCAAGGGCAGCGGCAATCAGTTGGTAGCTGCACTGCAACTCATCCCGGCAAACCACCTGGATGCCTGGCGGATGCACCGGGTGGGCTCCGGCGAAACCATGGCCACCATCGGCAAGCGCTATGGGGTGACACCGGCCAATATCGTTTCGGTGAACCGGTTGGAATCGGCGCAAGCCGTGGAAGGCGATCGCCTTTTGATTCCGTCGGCACAGCGCGCGCAACCACCGGCAGCGAAGCCGGCGGCGAAGAAGACGGTCTCGGCTACGGCCCGCCGGCGGGGAACGACCCGCGGCAAGACTGTCACCACGGCCTCTGTCCGCCCAGTGCGCAAGAATCCGGCGATCCTGGCGCACAATACCGGCAATTAGGCTTTCGAGTCCTCCTTGGGGAGCCAGTTGTTCTTGTTGCATGTCTGCGCTATCTGATCGATTTCATTCTACGTGCTTGGGGGTTTTCTTCTCGAGTGAGCGCTGCGAGGTACGACCCCAAGGAACGCTCTGAATTAGTGCAGGCAGAGTCTGCTATCATGCTGGCATGGGAAAGCTGGCAAAATCATCGGTCCATTACACGATCCGCGGCGTCCCTGCCGAAGTGGACCACGCCCTTCGAGTCAAGGCCGCACAACGGAAACAAAGTCTGAACCGCGTCGTTCTCGATGAATTGACTCGGGCTCTCATTGGGAAACCTGTAAAGGCAGATTTCTCAGACCTTGTCGGCAAATGGGTACCAGACCCGGGATTCGACAAAGTGATTGCCTCCCAGCGTCAAATTGACGCCGACAAGTGGAAATGAGGATTGCTCTCGACACGAACCGGCTGACCGACCTATTCCAGGGAGATGCCGCGCTCGCGGCGTTTCTTGGCACGTGTGACGAAGTTTGGATTCCGTTCGTCGTGCTGGCCGAAATGAAAGCGGGGTTTTATGGGGGCACCCGCCAAACGCAGAATGAGGCGTTGCTTGCGCATCTACTGGCACGCGAAACCGTGGCGATTCTCTTCGCCAGCCGCGAAACGACCGAGCAATACGCTCGCCTGTTCGTGCAGCTCAAACGCGCTTGTACGCCGGTTCCGGATAACGATTTGTGGATCGCCGCAGTGGCGATAGAACACGATCTGGCTCTCGTAACGCGGGACGGGCATTTTGACAAGCTGCCACAGTTGCGCCGCGCGATGGCATGAGGGTGAAGCTTAGAAACGGCAGGGATGCGGCTCGGATCGCCGGTGGCGGGCATGCCGCAAGAGTTCGAAACGCGTCCACGACGGGAAACCACGCCGATCCGATGATCTCGTCAGGCCTTGCACGCTAATAGAGCAGACGGACTGGTGAGTCTCTACCACATCACGCGCGCACGAAATCTGACCAGACTCTTGACCTGAATCTAAACCTGCAAGGCCGCTGGCCCTGCACATTCCAGTGGGGCGGTGCCCACCTCCCAAACTTGGACCCTCTTACTGGATGTCGCTGACTTTTCCGTCGGTGAAAGTGATCTTCAAGTCCTTGTACACGTAGATCTTCTTTGAGCCCAGATCCACGATCTTCTGCGGTTCGCCCTGTATCGCCTTCACGTCGTTGATACTCATATCCAGCGAGAGAGTGGGAGCCGGCGTCGCCGACCCGGCATCACCGGCCTGGACGGCCTGCTGCTCGGCACGGTCCGCCTCCTGGCTCGCGGTGGTCAATTCGCTTGCCACGTTCGCGTCCGGCTGCGCTTGCTGAGCGAACTGAGTGTCGATAGTTCCCGCGCTTCCCGGCGGCAGCGTGGGCAATCCGCCCTGCCCCTGCTTCGCCTGAAGATCGCCCATGCCGCGATCGATGGTCGCCACCATCTGGTTGTGCATCTCCTGCAAATCCTGCAACCCGACCGATACCATGCTGCCCCTGCGGCAGTCCCGTCCCCGGCTGGAAAGCACTACCAACTCGGCCGACGGAGAATTCATCGGGGGTGGACCATTCATGCGCAGCACATCGCCCTCGGCGATGGTGCACTCGCCGAGATTCGAATTGACGGCGAAGGTGGCGTTCACCACGAAGACATGCGGCGCGCTGTCGGTGAAGATGTTGGCATCCATCCCGCCCGAGGCATTGGCAGACTGACCCGCCGCGCGCTCGAGCTCGATCTGGCGGCGGACCTCGTCGGCGATGGCCTGCTTGACTTCGGGCGACATCGGCGCGGTCTGGCCGGCATCCTGGTAGATGCTGCCGGCCGCCGCCGCCCGCGCGGCCATTCTCTCCTGGTAGGCCGCTTCCAGCGTGGCGGCAATCATGTAATCCGTCAGCCAAAGCGACGGCGTGGCATACAGGGGATAGGGCGTGAAGTATCCGCCGTAGTATCCATACCACGGGCTGCCACCCCACCCCCAGGAATAGGCGATGGGCCGCGCCCACGGGTTGTAGGCGTATGCATAGAAGGTGGGCCGGTAGTAGCGCACCGGGGTGTAGATGGCCAGCGTAATCCCGTTATAGACATGCGGCCGGTAGATGCGCGCCTGCGGGACGCCGTTGTAGATGTAAGTTCGTTTGATGATGGTTGTGTTGTTGATTACGACCGGACGCTGCACATAGCCGTGGCCCGGCGAACTGGCAACCACCACGCGGCCTCCCGGCCGCACCACCTCGACGCGCCGCGGCCCGTCTGGCGGGTGGTAGACCGTTGTGCCATTCGACATGTGGACCTGGCGCACCTGGCCGCTCGAATCCCGATGGATCACGTCGCCCCTTCCCGTGGTGACTACCTGGGGAGACGGTCCCCCGGGCCTCGCGCCGTTCGGCGTCTGACCGAAGGTGTGGCCCGGCTGGGCGGCTGGTTGGTTGCCGAAGGTACGGCCCGGCTGCGCGCCTGGAGTAGGTTGCTGGTTGCGGTTATCCAGCGTGCGATTCGGCTGCACCGGCTGGTTCGATGCCGGCGTGTGCTGCACTTGCGCCGGCGTGGCGGCGTCGTGATGCTGGGGTGCGCTCTGTTGTACCGGTGGGGCCGTGGTGTGCTGCGCCGGCACGGCAGCGTCGTGATGCTGGGGCGCGCTCGGTTGTGCCGGCGGCGGCGTATTGTGCTGTGACGGCTGGGTGTTGGTGTGCTTTGCCGGCGCTTCGTCGGTCTTCTTCTTCGTCGTCTTGTTGTCCTGCGCATGCAACAGCATCGCGGAGGCTGCCAACGCCAAGCCGATACCAGCCCACCTGGCAATCTTTCGGGATCTTCCCACGAGTTTCGCTCCTTCGACGGTCCGTAAGTCTAACACGGGAGACGTCGCCGCCCACAAACCTGGTTTCAGATACTTACATCTAAACATAGAACTTCTGATCGTCCAGATCCACTGTTTTGTCGGGCTGCGGGTACCGAAACGATTAAGGAGAATTCATGCCACGCGCTTCATTTCCACGATGGTGCGCGTGCCCATGGCGTCGGGAAGCTGGTAGCGTTCGATGATGCGCAGGCGGAGCTGGCGTTTGGCGGTCTCGGGCGCGGCTTCAGAGATCTCGGCGGCGGCATCCGGCCCCTTATAGAAAAATATGCGGGCGCCACTGCGCAGCGCGGGGGCAAAGAGCGCCGCGGCGCGGTTCAATGGGGCCACTGCGCGCGCGGTTACGATGGCGACACGGTGGGTGTTCAGCCACTCCTCGGCGCGTTCGGCGCGCACTTCGACGTGGGACAGTCCGAGTTGCCGCACTACCGATTCCAGAAAGCGCGCCTTCTTCTGG
>PLDO01000700.1 GCA_003136215.1 Bryobacterales bacterium | reverse complement strand
GTGCCACGCGGCACGCACACCGTTACCATGCGCTATCGCCCGGTCAGCGTGTATCTGGGCGCGGCCTTGACGCTGCTCGGCATCCTCGGCGCGCTAGGCTGGGGCTGCTACGGCTTGCGCTCCGATCGCGCCCAGTAAATGTTGATCTCCTTGGGATCGGCGATCACCACCTTCCCCTTGGATACGGCCACCTCGGGCTGCCCCGCCGAAAAGGACTTCAATCGCAGACCCTCCGGCAAGCCTACATCGTCCACTTCCATCTCAATCGGCTGCGCGGCCCCCGCGCGATTCAGGATCACCAGGACATATTCCTCGGACGAGCTTCTGAGGTACGCGTACCGATCCTTGTTCACCAGCAGTTGGACTAACTGCCCGCGGCGCAGAGCGGCGTGCTCCAGACGGAAATGCAGCAGATCCCGCATATAGTTGAATACCAGCGCGGCGTTGCCGGTGCGGCCTTCCGGCGTGAATGCGTTCACCGGGTCGCCGGGGAAGCCGCCCGGAAAGTCCGCGCGGACCGAGCGGTCGGTGCGGTCGGTGCCCGCGCCCATGGCGATCTCGTCGCCATAATAAAGATGCGGAACGCGCCGCGTGGTCAACACGAATGTCTGTGCCATCAGGAGCTTCGACACGTCGCCGCCAGCTAGAGTCAGGAAGCGCGGCTGGTCGTGATTTCCGGCGAAAACTACCAGTTGTTCCGGCTGCCGGTAGAGCGAATCCTGAGCCAGCGTGTCCGTCAATAGCGTCATCGGCTGGCCTTCCGCGAAGACACTCTTGAGCGCGCTCTCCAGCGGGAAATCCAACATCGATTTCAGCCTGGTGTCCACGCCGTTCCGCCGCACGCCGCCCTGAAAGAAGGAAAGCACCGCCGGCGAGGGCGCGGTGATTTCGCCGGTGACCACCAGGTTGGGGTATTGCCTGTCGATGGCGGTCTGCCACTTCTCCCAGAAGGGGCGGTCCACGTAGGGATAGGTGTCCTGGCGGATGGCGTCGATGCCGCTGATGGCGATCCACCAGAGCGCATTCTGGATCAGGTAATCGCTCTGCAACGGGTCCGTTTGGTCAAAATCGGGCAGGCTGCCGGCGAACCACCCTTTGAGCGGGATGTCACGCCGCTTGGGACGGGCGTAGGGATCCGCGAGGGCGGCAATGTCGAAGTTGTTGCGCAAATGCGGCACCCGGTCGAGGCCGTTCCACCAGGTTGGCGTCGGCGGGTCCGCCACAAAGGGATGCCGCGGACCGCTGTGATTGGCCACCTGGTCCTGCACGAACTTCAACCCCAACCGATGAGCCGCGTCCACCAGGTCGCGCAGGTCCTTCATGGCGCCGAAGCGCGGCTCGACGGCATAGAAATCCACCGCGTGATAACCGTGATAGGCGGACGTCCCGGGCAACGAGTTCCGGTAGATCGGCGTCAGCCAGATGCCGGTGACCCCGAGTTCCTTCAGATACCCCAGATGGTCGCGCACGCCGCGCAGGTCGCCCCCGTGGGTCGCGCCGACCACGCTCCGGTCGGCGGGGCGCCCCAGTTCGGATGGGCTGTCGTTGGTTGGATCCCCGTTGGCGAACCGGTCGGGCATCAGCAGATAGATCACATCATCCGCCGAGAATCCCTGGAATCGCCCCTTCGCGTCGAGCGGCTCATCCACCGTGAACTCGAACTCGCCGCTGCCGGACGCGCCGCTCACCTGAAAGCGGTACTTGCCTGCTTTTACGGCGGGATCGATTGTCAGATAGGCAAAGAGATAGTGACCGTTTTCCGAGGTGCGCCGCACCTCGATACGGAACCCTTTGGCGGCAGTGCTCACCGCCGCGCCTTTCAATTCGGCGCCGGTCAGCAGCAGCTGAATCGGGTTGCGGGTATGACGAAGCCACCAGTTGGGAGGCTCCACTTTGGTAACCGCCGGCGCCGCCAGGCAGCCCGCGGCGACGGCCAGCGCCAGTGCGCTACATTTTGAGAGCGTAATAGCCCTTGCGAACATGCACCACCAGGTCCTTTCGGTTCTTCACCCGCAGGTCGATCAGGTGGAACAGGCCGTCCGTCTTCAAGGGGTCGGGCCTGTAGGCGATGTTGTATTGGTGGCGCAACTCGTTGGCGATATTTTCGAACGATTGCTCCAGGTCTTCCACTTTGAAGGGGAAGAACGCCTTCCCGCCCGTCTCCGCCGTAAGATACTTCAACACCTTGTCGCCGTCGCTTTCCACCTTGCTGATGTTGGTGGAGATGGCGTAGATCACGACGTCGGCCTTCTGCGCCATTTCGAGCGCCTGGTCGCGCGTGTACTGGCTCTGGTTGTCGTCGCCGTCACTCACGATCACGATGGCGCGCCGGAACTTGTGCTTCGGCTGGTCCTGCGACAGCTTGTCGCGGCAGGCGAAAAAGATGGCGTCATACAGCGAGGTGCCGCCGCCCGGCCGCAACTGCCGGATCGCCGTGGCCAGTTTCTCCGTATCGGAGACGAGGTCGCTGATCAGTTCCGCCCTGGTGTCGAAGCTCACCAGCATGGCGCGGTCCTGATTGGCGTGGATGGTGTTGTTGAGGAACTCGATGGCGGCATCCTGCTCGAATTTGAACCTGTCCCGGATGCTGTTGCTGGTATCGATCAGGATCCCGAGGCGCAGCGGCAGATCGCTTTCCGCGTTGAACTCGAGGACAGTTTGCGGCTTCTTGCTGTCGATGACCTCGAAATCGTCCTTGGTCAGGTTGGTGACGAAGCGGCCCTTGCGGTCGGTCACCGTGTAGAGCAGGCTGACGCGGGTGACGTCCACCTGGATGCGCGTGGGCTCATCCGCCTGCGAAGCCGGCGGTTGCGCCGGCTGCTGCACAACCGGCTGCTGCACAACCGGTTTCTGCTCAGCTGCCCATATACCGGCGCCGGCGGCGGCGACGGCCGCAAGGAGAGCCCTGAATTTCATATGGCCTAATTATAACCCCGCCCGGCGCGGCGCCCTGTTCCTGCCAGGCGGGTGCCGGTGTTTCACTTGGCCGGCGGAGGGGCCACCGCGAACGAGGCCATATTCGATTGGTCCACCAGGGTAGCGCCCGTATCCACGAAGACCGGCACGGGGGAACGGGTGCCCTGCAGCGAGTCCGCATTGCCACCCGGCTTGGCATGGTGGAAATCATCCAGCACGCGCGTCCCGAAATACGCCATGGTGTAAGGCTTCTGGGCGATCGTGGCTTTAATCACACCCTTGCGCATCCAGTTGAGCGTTCCCTCCTGCGTGTCCATGGCGATGATCGTCTTGCCCTTGATGCCGGCGCGGTCCAACACGTCGGCCACTTCGTTGCAGGACAAGGCTTCCAGGCACACAAATGCGTCCGGCGCGGTTTTCCCCGGCGCTACGAGAGCCCGCGTGCCGTCGAAGGCCTTGGCGGGATCGCCGGCCATATCGATGACCTGCTGGATCTTGATGCCGGGGTTACGCGCCAGAACCCGCTTGAACCCTTCCAGCCGCTCCTCGACATTCGCCTGGCCTGGAATGCTGTAGATCGCGACGTTGCCCTTCCCGCTGAGTTGTTTGGCGACGAGCTCTCCGCTCATCTGGCCCGCCGTGTAATTGTTCGTGCCGATGAAGGTCAACCGCTTGCTCTTGGGGGAGTCCGAATCGATCGTAATGACCGGAATGCCGGCGGCGGCCGCCGAATCGATGGCATCTCGAAGCAGTTCCGGATCCGCCGCCGACACGAGGATGCCGGAAACCGGGATTTTCCGTTGAACCACGCTCAAAAACTCTTCCTTCTCGGCTTTCGGATCGTACGTCTCCGGCCCCACCATCTCCACCTTGACTCCCATTTCGCGGCCCGCGGCGCGCAAGCCCTCCGCGGCCTCCTGCCAGTACGCAATTTTTGTGTTGGCGCTCACCAGCACGTATGTCTCGGCTACCTCGTGCCGTCCGCCACCGCAGGCACTCAGCAAAGACATCGCCACAGCTGCCAGGACTACTCTCCGTTCAGTAATGATCTGCATAACTTCGCTCCGTATTAGGACTCACTTCGGAGTATACGTCCGCCGGCGGAGGGCGCGCAATCCGGACGCCTGCGCCGCCGGAGGCCGCTTCCTACAACCGCGCCAGCCACGCCTCCAGTTCGGGAGCCAGCGGGGACACCACCACAATGTCCGCCCCCGTCGCCGGCTGCTGAAACTCGATGCGGTGGGCGTGCAGGAAGAAGCGGCCCAGTTCCGGCTGCGCTGCCGCCCCGTAGAGCGTATCCCCCACCACCGGGTGTTTGATGCTCGCCAGATGCACCCGGATCTGGTGCGTGCGGCCCGTCCCGATGCGCACTTCGAGCAGAGTGAAGCCCGCAAACCGGCGCAGCACGCGATACTCGCTCCACGCCGCCCGGCCTTCCGCCAGGCGCGCCGTCATGCGCGTGCGGTGCACCGGGTCGCGCGCGATGGGCCGCTCGATCCGCCCGCTTTCCGGTTTCACTTCGCCTTGCACCAGCGCCAGGTAGGTCTTGCTCACCCGCCGGCCGGAGAACTGTTCGGCCAGGTTGCGATGCGCCGCGTCGTTCTTGGCCACCAGGAGCACGCCGCTGGTGAAGCGATCGAGGCGATGCACAATTCCCGGCCGCAGCGCGCCGCCGACCCCGGAAAGCTCGGCGAAGCGGTGCAACAGTGCATTCACCAGCGTTCCCGAATGCACTCCCGCGCCAGAGTGCACCACCATGCCGGCCGGTTTATCGATGGCCACCAGGTCCGCGTCTTCGTAAAGAACGGTCAGCGGAATTGCCTCCGCCGACGCGTGTAGCGGGGCCGCTTCGGCGGGCTGCACATCGATGGTTTCGCCGCCGCGCAGCGTATGGGAAGGGCGCGATTCGGCGCCATTCACCCGCACATGGCCGCGCTTGATCCAATCCTGAATGCGCGAGCGGCTGTAGTCGGGCAGACGCGCGTTCAGCCAGTTGTCGAGGCGTTGGCCCGCGTCCGGGGATGCCACCTGGAAGACCACGTTATGATGCGGAGCCGGCAGTCTTTTCCGCCTCCGGCCCTGTCCCGGCGGCGGATGAGGCGGCCTGGACCTTGGTCGCCAGCGGGCGCCGGTCGAAAAACTGAAGCCGGCACCAGCGGCAGTGAAACAGCCGGCCTTTGCCGGCGATGCGTTCCAACAGGTTCAGAAACCCGCCATGCGTCCGGTCGATCTTGTCGGGCTGTTTCAAACGGACCACCCGGTACGAGCCGCATTCCGGGCAGCGGCAGAATGGACCGAAATGGTAGCGGTAGCGGCGCGGGGCGAACTCTTCGCGCTCGCACTTACGGCATTCATAGATCGCCATGTAGCTGAAGCGCTCGAAGAATGTCCGGTGGACCCGCCTCAAGTTTTCACCGCACTGCCCGCACTTCATTCCACGTTTGTTATAACGCGTTTGCGGAAGCGGCACAAGCCGCGCGACAATGTAGAGGCCGCCTGACCATCTCATAATTTCTATGCTGGACCGCATTACCGTGCATGGCGCGCGCCAGCACAATCTCAAGAACATCGATGTCGCAATCCCCAGAAACACGCTCACGGTCATCACCGGGCTCAGTGGATCGGGTAAATCCTCCCTGGCATTCGACACCATTTACGCCGAGGGCCAGCGGCGCTACGTAGAGACCCTCTCCACCTACGCCCGGCAGTTCCTGGACCAGATGGAGCGCCCCGACGTCGATTCCATCGACGGACTGAGCCCCGCCATTTCCATCGAGCAGAAGACCACCGGCCGCAGCCCGCGCTCCACCGTCGGCACCATCACCGAGATTTACGACTACCTGCGCCTCCTGTATTCCTCCATCGGCGTGCCGCATTGCCCGGTCTGCGGCAACGAAATTTCGCGCCAGACCACGGAGCAGATCCTGCAACACGTGCTCGCCCTGAAATCCGAAGATCGCCTCATGGTGCTGGCTCCGGTGGTCCGCGGCCGCAAGGGCGAGTACAAGAAAGATCTGGAGAAACTCGCCCGCCAGGGCTTTGTCCGCGCGCGCGTCGATGGCGTGCTGCGATCGCTCGATGAGGACATCCCGCTCGATAAACGCAAGAATCACACCATCGAAGTTGTGGTGGACCGGCTGCTGGTAAAGCCCGGCATCGAGAAACGCCTGGAGGCGTCCATCGAGACCGCGGCCAAACTCGCCGGCGGCCTGGTGCTGATCTCGGTAGTCAACGGCGAGGAGCGGCTGTATTCGCAGAAACTGGCGTGCACCGAGTGCGGCACCAGCATTCCCCAGCTGGAGCCGCGATCCTTTTCCTTCAACAGTCCCTACGGAGCTTGCGAGGAGTGTCATGGGCTGGGCAGCAAATGGACGTTCGACGCGGCCAAGGTGATTGCCGATTCCACCAAGCCTCTGTTGGATGGCGGTCTCGGCCCCGGCGCGGGCTCCTGGCAGATGCAGCAGCGCCTTGAGGAACTGGCTAAAAAGAACCGCATCAATCTCTCCAAACCGTTCGAAGAGCTGACCAAAAAGGCGCGCGAAACCCTGGTGGAGGGCGCCGGCGGATTGCCCGGTATCCTCGCCATTCTGGACGAGACGTACCAGGCCTCGTCGGAAGCCTATCGCGAGTGGCTCACCGACTACATGTCGCCGGCCGAGTGCCCGGCCTGTCACGGCAAGCGCCTGCGTCCGGCGAGTCTCTCGGTGCGCGTGAAGAATTTCGCCATCAGCGAATTCACCGGCCTGGCGATTGCCCGCGCGCTGATGACGGTGCGCAATTGGGAACTCACCAGTCGCGAAACTCAGATCGCCGGCCGCGTGGTGGACGAAATCCGCCGCCGCCTGGAGTTTCTCTCCGCCGTCGGCCTGGACTATCTCAGCCTCGACCGCTCCTCCGCCACCCTCTCCGGCGGCGAGGCTCAGCGCATCCGCCTGGCCACCCAGATCGGGTCCAAACTGCGCGGCGTGCTCTACGTCCTCGACGAGCCTTCCATCGGCCTGCACCCGCGCGACAACAACCGTCTGCTGGAAACCCTCACCCACCTGCGCGACATGGGAAATACCGTGCTGGTGGTGGAGCACGACGCCGAAACCATCGAGCGCGCCGATTACGTCATCGATCTCGGCCCGGGCGCGGGACGCCTGGGCGGAGAGTTGGTGGCCTCCGGCACCCCGGCGGAAATCGAGCGCAACCCGGCATCGCTCACCGGCCAGTATCTCTCCGGCGCGCAGAGCATTCCCGTGCCCGCGTCGCGCCGCAAGTCCAACGGCAAGCATCTCGCCATCCGCGGCGCGCGCCAGCACAATCTGAAAGAGGTCGATGCCGACATCCCGCTCGGCCTGCTCACCGTGGTCACCGGGGTTTCGGGCAGTGGGAAATCCACCCTGATCAATGAAATTCTTTACCGCGCGCTGGCCAGGGAGGTCTACGGCTCGCACGAAGAGCCCGGCGACCACGACAGCATCGAAGGCATCGAACTGCTGGACAAGGTGATCCGCATCGACCAGGGCGCCATCGGCCGCACGCCGCGCTCCAACCCCGCCACTTATACCGGCCTCTTCACGCCCATCCGCGATCTCTACGCCATGCTGCCGGAATCGCGCGAGCGCGGCTACAAGCCGGGACGCTTCAGCTTCAACGTGAAGGGCGGGCGCTGCGAGGCATGCCAGGGCGACGGGCTCAAGCGCATCGAGATGAACTTCCTGCCGGATGTCTACGTGACTTGCGATCTGTGCCGCGGGCGCCGCTACAACCGCGAGACCTTGCAGGTGAAGTTCAAGGGCTACTCCATCGCCGACCTGCTGGAAGCCACCGTCGAGGATGCCCTGCCGCTGATGGAAAACCTGCCGCAAATCCGCGTCAAGCTGCAAACCCTGCACGACGTGGGCCTCGGCTACCTCCACCTGGGACAATCCGCCACCACGCTCTCCGGCGGCGAGGCGCAGCGCATCAAGCTGGCCAAGGAACTGAGCAAACGGCAGACCGGGCGCACGTTTTATCTGCTGGACGAACCGACCACGGGGCTGCATTTCGACGATGTGCGGAAGTTGCTGGACGTGCTGCAGCGGCTGGTGGGGTTGGGCAATACGGTGGTGGTGATCGAGCACAACGTGGATGTGATGAAGACAGCCGATTGGATCATCGACCTGGGACCGGATGGCGGCGAATACGGCGGGAAGATAGTGGCGAGCGGGACGCCGGAGCAAGTGAGCCGGTCGAAGAAGAGTTATACGGCGGAGGCGTTGCGCAAGGTGCTGCGCAACGGGGTGGCGGCATGAGCAAATACTCGAAGCGTCCTCTGGATTTCGCGGGCCTGCGCACGGTAGGGCTTGCGGAGCGCGGCGGCAAAGTCAAATTGGCGGACTTCGCTTCGCCCTATGCGAAAGGCTCGGGAGTAGCCGGGTGGCTCGATTCGCTGCCGCACGTGCTGGCGGCGGATGGGTTTCGCGCGGTGGTGGAAGCGGTGGCGGCGGCGCGCGCGCGGCGGCGGGCGATACTTTGGGGCCTGGGCGGGCATGTGATCAAGTGCGGCCTGGCTCCGGTGCTGATCGACTTGATGCGGCGCGGGTATGCCACGGGCTTTGCGATGAACGGGTCGGCGTCCATCCACGATTTCGAAATCGCGCTGGCCGGACATACCAGTGAAGATGTGGAGGCGGTGCTGCCCGACGGGCGGTTTGGCGCGGCGGAGGAGACCGGGCGCGACATGAACCGCGCGATTGCGGAAGGCGACCGCGATGGGCTGGGCATGGGGGAGGCGTTGGGAAAGTGGCTGGCGGAGCATGCCTCGCTAGCCGGCGCGGGTTCGAGCCTGGTGCTCCAGGCTTACGAGCACTCGACGCCGGTAACGGTGCACGTGGCGATTGGGACGGATACCCCGCACATGCATCCGGCGGCGGACGGGGCGGCCATCGGGAGCGCGTCGCATCGCGACTTCCGGTTGTTCGCGGCCTGCGTGCCCGATTTGAACGATGGCGGCGTCTATCTCAATGTGGGCTCGGCCGTGGTGATGCCGGAAGTATTCTTGAAGGCGGTCTCGGCGGTGCGAAACCTGGGGCACCCGCTGGCCGGCTTCACGACGGCGAATTTCGATTTCGTGCAGCACTACCGGCCGCGCGTGAACGTGGTGGAACGGCCGCATGCGGGCTCACCCGGCTCAGGCTATGCAATTACGGGACACCACGAGCTGATGATTCCGCTGCTGGCGGCGGCACTGATCGAGAAGGATTCATGAGCGAAGAGCTGGCGCTTCCCGATCCAGGGCCGGTACCGGAGGGCGGCATTCCCACGCCGCCGGAGCCGGAGCACGTACCGTTCTGGGGGTACTCCGATTTGTTTCTGGTGGCGGGGATATCGCTGCCCTGCATGTTCGCCGGAATTTTGCTGGTGAAGCTGGCGATGAAGCTGCTGCACTGGCACGCGGCCGCGCCGGCGGAAGAAGCGGTGCCGGAAACGCTGATCGGCTACGCGCTCTTGTTCGGGGCGCTCTTGGTGATTTTACGGGTGCAGTACGACCGGCCGTTTTGGCGGTCGTTGGGGTGGAACTCCACGGGGATACCGTTTCTCTGGAATGTGATTGCCGGTTTGGGGTCCGCGCTGGCGGTGGGTCTTGTG
>PLDO01000223.1 GCA_003136215.1 Bryobacterales bacterium | reverse complement strand
TCCCGTCTTGGACAGCAGTGATGCTACATCCATTACAGCCGGACCTCCAATCTGCTGTACCTGGCCGACAACACGGGTGCTAACTGGCTGGGCGGCTTTGTGCCGGCGAGTTCCGGTAGCGCGGGCAACTCCTATTGCACCATCTACGGCAGCGGGTCGTCAGTCAGCGGCTCGGGCACCCAACTCGCGCTGACGGTGTCCGTAACGTTTCAAACGTCCTTTGCGGGAACCAAGAACGAATATCTGATTGGTTACGACAACCAAGGGCTGAACACGACTTGGCAGCAGATGGGCACTTGGACCGTTTCCGCTCCGCAGCAGTACTACCTCAGCACGGCGGTGAGCCCCTCCGGGGCCGGGACCGTCTCGCCGGCGAGCGGTTGGTGGAATAGCGGCAGCCCCGTCACGATCACGGCCACGCCCGCCAGCGGCTATCATTTCACGGGATTTACAGGGAGCGTGAACAGCGGCTCGAATCCTCTTGCCGTTGCGATGAACAGCTCGATGACGGAGACGGCCAGTTTTGCGCAGAACGTGACTTATTACCCGCTCACCACGACCGTCAGCCCATCGGGTGGCGGAACGGTCAATCCATCGTGCCCGGGCGGGTGCTNNGCAGGTTACGATCACGGCCACTCCGGCCAGCGGCTACCAGTTCAACGGGTTCACCGGAAGCATAAACAGCGGGGCGAATCCCCTTACCGTTACCTTGAACAGCGCGATGACGGAGACGGCCAATTTCACAGCGATCGCTACACAGTACCAGCTCACCACTAGCGTAAGCCCGGCAGGAGCCGGTACCATCAGTCCCGCTAGCGGTTGGTATAACGCAGGCGCTATGACAGTCACCGCCACCGCGAATAGCGGCTATGCGTTTTCGAACTTCACTGGAACGTACAGTGGGGCGACGAACCCGCTGAGTATAAACCTGACTGGGACCGGAACCATCACTGCGAACTTCGTTCCAGGCTATACCATAAGCGGTCAAGTAACTCTCGCCGGAAGTGGCAGTGGCGTGAGCGGCGTGAGTGTTTCCGCTAGCGGGTCGCAAGGCGCCAGCACCACCACGGACGCGAACGGCAGGTACTCGCTACCCGGCTTGGCAGCCGGCGGCAGCTATACCGTCACCGCCTCGAAGAGCGGCTACGGTCTCAGCGCAGCCCAAAACTTTACGAACCTTGCCTCAAATCAGACCGCCAGCTTTACGGCCACGCCATCGCTCAGCATCAATGGCGGGTCGAACAGCGCTGAGGTTGCGCCGTCGACTAACGTCTCGATGGCGTTCAACCTTTATGACCAAGGCGGGGCAAACGACATCGGTTGGGCGCAGTTTTACCTTGCGGACAGTTCGGGGAACGCCTATTGCTACGGCGACTGGGGGCGTCCCAACGGCCTGGATCTCTATGACGGGAACACGGGGGCGACGTATGGTTTCGGCATCAACCAGAGCGACAGCTTCTGCACGGTTTCCCTCGCCTCCATCACGAATTCACCCACCGACCCGACAGAAGTTACTGTCGTCCTGAATTTCAACTTCAATCCGGGGCCGGGTGGCACGTACAGCGTTTTGACGCAGATAAACTACGGTTCAGGCTATGCTGGTCCATGGCAGGCTTTGGGCACCGTGACCATTGACCCAGCAATTGCACCAGTGACGAGTTCACCAGTATATCAGCCGCCACCGGACGTTGAGCCCGTGCCAACGCCGCCATCGCCGCTTTCCGCATCTGCACAGAACTGTGGCGATATCAGCGGGAACTGGACGGATAGCTACAACAGCGCGTGGACGTACTCAATCAACACCTCTGACGGGGTGTTGACAGGTGACAGTACAGCCTTCTACACCGATGCGTGCGGGACAATAACCTGGCACCTTTCTGGGTCGCTTCAGCAGGATGGCAGTTGGCAGATCAACCTGTCCAACGGCACTACGAACTCCTGCGGCGAATACGGACAATCGGGAACCGCCAATGTAGTGCCGGCCTGCAATGCTGCGACGGTTACAGGTTCGTTCGGTTCAGGGACGCAGTCGCAAATGATCAGGCCCATGGCCCTCGCATCGAGTAGCGGCACGACGTCTTGGAGAGGAACATCGCCGGGCATTAGCGTCACGGTAGACCTGATGGCGGGGAAGATTACCACCAACTCACCGGACAAAAGACCGGCAATTTGACGGTGGCCGTAAAGAACTCGCAGGGCCAGCAGATGCTCTCACCACCGTTGACCCATTCATCTGCACAGGGCGGGAACGGCGACTGTTCAAATAACCCATCTGCACAGGGTTGCTTCCGCGACAGTTTCCGGACGCTCATGCAAGCCGGGCAACAGTACGGTAGTGTGGTTGCGACGTGGGATACCACGAGCATGACCGTTCCAGTGAGTTTCTTCACGATCGGCTATACGCACTTTACGCAGTACAACACGCCCTATCAGAACGATCCGTCATGCTCCAGTACTCTCCAGGCCGCTTACATAATCTACAAAATGGATTCTCAGGCCTGCTACTATCAGCAAGTCATGCTCCCGTCTACTTTCATCGCCGCAGCCGGGCCAGGACGAAACGGAACGGGTGTGACCGCAACGAACACAGTTCTCAAGGCCTACGCAGCCGGAGCTGCAAAGGTCTGCCCTCCCTGGGACACCCTCCAACCGGCACTGACGTTCTTCTCCGTGGACTCGGGAGGAAACCCGATCCAGACAATTACTGGAGCGCACAGCAAGGTGTTGTCCGACGCCACAAGCGGCGGGTCTAGTCTGAACAAATACAATCCACCGCCCGGTAGCTTGGCTACCGACCCCTGTGCGACAAACGCGGGTGACCCACGCAATTGTACGACCATAGTCTCGCCGCCGGTTTACGTGTGGTCGGACGCCATGCTCCTGTTCGACCAAAGCGACAGCAATGACTCAAGGGGGCTGCGCTCGGTTCAGGACCTCTGCGATGCCTGTAAATATCAGGCCACGCAGTCGGCGAACACCTATGCTCATATGGATATGTACAACGGTCAGAGCCAGTCGTGCAATGCTAATGCCGTGGGCGACTATGGCTATTACTACGCAATCCGCTTGAGGTGAATATGAAACCAGCCCTCTTTGTTCTGCTTTCGGCGGTCTGCTTGCGCCCCGTTTGGGGGCAGATTGCGCAGACGCACCCCGAGTACTGCGGACTCCCCGGAGACGTCAATCCGCCCCCGTCGGATATTTCTGCAAGTCTCGACCCGCAAGGCCACGCTACGCTGTATATCGGGCGGGGAAACTCCGCACGGGGTATACTTCTCATGCTTGATTCGCTGCCGAGCTTAATATCGGAACTGACTCAGGTCTGCCCTCTTTCCCACGGGCGGATGGTGGTCTTCGCCGATTACGTGGGCACGGATCTCTATATCGTTGATCCGAGCAAGACCGCTCTTGTGGATTCATTTTTGGCGTACAATCCGGTCATCTCCCCCGACCAACGATGGATTGCCTACATGAAGTTTTATCCCCGCGGAGTGGAGGGGGCCGCTGAGTATATGATTTATGACCTTACGAAAACCCCAACGCAGAACCGGCCTGATGGCGTGGGCGGGTCCATCGATGTGGGAAAGGTAATATTCCCTCCGGGGCACGAGAATTTTCCCGCCAGTAATACCGTGGGTCCAGTGGACCAGGAGCATCTTGGTGGAACCCGGCTGTACTGGGCAGCCGACAGCCGTGCAATCCTGTTTGGGGAAAGGGCTCGGAGCGGTCCTGGAATCGTCTTCATCACGTTGGACGAAAAGGGCGTGCCGTCCGCTTTCAGGCATCCGTTAACCCCAGCCGAGATCTGTGGACGCGACATCCCGAGCGGGAGCCCGCTCAGTTGGCGGTTGGACCAGGTTGAGATTGGTCCAGACGCGGCCGGCAGCCGCGTGATACTACTCGACATTGGCTCCGGCGACAGCCGTTGTGCCCCGCATGTACTGCAATTGCACAGCGAGGACTTCCAGACCGCAAAGACGGAGGTACACGTCAGGCCGGGGTACACTCGTGGAGCCATCGTGGATGGGAAGGAAGTAATTCCGCCAAAGAAAGAGAAATGAGGTGTGCTTTGCCATTCCGGTTCAACTTAAGGCCGAGGGAAAACTCTGGACAATCTGCCATGCTCCACGAATACCGCTGCCGATGGTCTTATATGCTTGCGCTCGCAATTCTTGTTGCACATTGCCTTTTGGCAGCGAACACCGGTGCAATAGGATCGGTTGTGGACGACACCGGCCACGCAGTGGCTGGTGTCCGCGTAATGATCAGCTACGCGCCTTCGATCAAGTCGCCCGTTCCCGCGCCGCCCGTGATAACCGGGGCCCTGGCGGCGATGGTCACAGCGGACGCGACTGGCACCTTCCATGCCGACGGCCTCGCACCTGACCGGTACATTGCGTGCGCCGAAGCATTGACTCCGGGCTACCTCGATCCTTGCCATTGGTCCACCTCCGCGCCGGCCTTCACCGTGAGCGCCGGGCAGACAACGTCCGGTGTGAAGATCGTCATGGCGAAGGGGTCGGTCCTTCGTGTCCATGTTGACGACCCACAGCAACTCTTGAAGCCTGTCGCCGGGCCGGTGGACCTCGATTTCGAGATTCACGTCGTCACGAGCAGAGGGGTCCGCTATAGTGCCCCGATTCAGTCAAGCACCGCGCTTGGACGAGACCATGCGATCACAATTCCGTTCGATACCTCTGTGAGCGTGCGCGTTTTGGCTGCTCATCTGGCCGTAAATGATCAATCGGGGAAGTTATTCGCCGCACTAGGGACTTCCGTAAACGTGCCGACCGGGACGACTCCATCGGTCATAGGACTTATAGTAACTGGCAAGAAGTAGCAGGAAAGATCCCCGGAGTGGCACCGAAAAACCCCATCGGCGGCTGGTGATGTGTATTCCATGGTGGCGGTGGGCACGAGGAGGCGAATGGCGGAATTGCCCGAGCGGAGCGCCTGGCGAAAGCGATCGAGGATGTGGGTGGTTTTGCCGGAGCCGGCGGGCCCCGAGAGCAGGCGCATCGGCTCCTGTGTAACGCAGGGCGAAGAAAAACCGAAAAGCGGCGGTGCCGCCCCGGCCCCTGCGCGCTTTGCGGCGTGTGCAATTTTGAACAGACGGCTGGGGAACACCCCGCTATCATGAAATCCGGCAAATGAACCAGTCGAACCGGGCGGACTGGGGCAACCGCGCTGAATGATACGGTTGGGGCGCCGCCGCTACAGGTTTGGGAAAATGGCGATGTTTGCCTGACGGGCATGGGCGCGATCTCCCTGTGGCACCTCCTCCGAGAGTGGGAACGCGCCCATGTCGCGGGAACGTAGTGCTGCCGGCTAATCCGGCAGCGCGAAAAGGTACGACGTCAGGTTTTCCAGGTCCTGCGGCGCCAGTTTGTAGGAGGGCATGATCGACCCCGGCGCCATCTTCCGTGGATCGGCAAAGTGATCCTCCACCCAATCGCGGCTCTGGCGTTTGGAGAGCCCGTTGAGCGGCGGACCGATCTTCATACCTCCTCCGTTCACCAGATGGCAGGCTGCGCAGCGGTTCGCCTGGTAAAGCAGCGCGCCCTGCACGGCGAAATCGGGCGCATTGTCCAGCGCGGTGGCGTTCTTCTCATTCAGTTTCAGCAGAAACGCCGCCAGCGAATTCAACTGCGCATCGGACAACTGGATGGGCGGCATGGAAGTTCCCGGTCGAATCGCCGACGGCCGCTTGAAATGCTGGATCATCCACGCCGCGTCTTTGTGGATGGATGCCTTGGTCAGGTCCGGTCCCACCCCGGCGCCATGGTCGCCGATGGCGTGGCAGCTCACGCAGTTCTCCTGGCGGAAGTACGCGATACCCACCATCTCCTCGGGAGAAAGCTGCATCCAGTCGGTTGGCCCGGAGTAGTCCACTTCGGCCAGCGCCGCCTTCGGCGTGGATTTTACGGCGGCGGCGGTCAGCCCGCCCCAGCCGATGGCCGCCAGCAGCACAAACGCCAATGCCGCGGTTCGCTGCGTCACCTTCACCATCCGGCCGCGGTCGATAAACGGCACCAGAATCAGCAGCAGGACCGCCAGGCCGGGCAGCACCACGGATCCCACGACTTCCAGGGGTCCGCTGAACAGCTTCAGCGTCTGGAACAGGAAGAGGAAATACCATTCCGGGCGTGGAACGTACGACGTGTCGGTAGGGTCGGCCAACTGTTCGAGCGGCACCCGCACCGCCACCGCCATCAGGAACAGAACGGCAAAGGCGATGAAGATGGCCAGCGTATCCTTGAAGACCTGCTGCGGGTAGAACTTCTTCCTGGCCTTGACTTCGTCGCCAGGCAGCGGCGCCACCCCGTGTTTGCGCACCAGGAAGACGTGGAGCACCATCAGGAAAATCGTGGCCGGCGGCAGCAGCAGCACGTGCAATCCGTAGAAGCGCGCAAACGTGACCACGCCGATTTCGCCCTCGCCGCCGAGCAATCGCGAGAGATACGGCCCCAGCACGGGCGCCTGGCCGGCGATCTGCGTGGTGACGACGGTGCCCCAATACGCCCGGTTATCCCACGGCAGCAGATACCCGGTGAGCCCGTAAGCCAGGGTGAGCAGCAGCAGCACCACCCCCACCATCCAGGTGGCTTCGCGCGGTTTCTTGTACGCCCCGTACAGGAAGACCTGGACCATGTGCAGCACCACCACGACGACGATCATGCTGGCGCCCCAGTGGTGCAGGCCGCGCATGAGGCGGCCGCCGGTCAACTCGGTGAGGATGTAGCGCAGGCTGTTATAGGCATCGCCCGGGGTGGGCGCGTAGTTGAAGGCCAGGAGCGCGCCGGTGAATGCCTGCACCATGAACAGGAACATGGCGACGCTGCCGAACACCTGGTGCCATCCGCTGGAAGCCGGAATCTCTTCGTAGAGGAATTGGCGTACGGCGCTTTGGATGCCGGTGCGATGATCCACCCATTCGTTGACACTGCGGACGCGGCGTCTCACGACTTCTTCCCCCGCGATTCCAGGAGTTTGCCGAGCAGAAGTTTGCTGCCGTTCAGCCTGGTCTGGTAGCGGTCCAGCGGCCGCGGCGCGGGTCCGGCGGCCACTTTACCGTCGATGGAGAAGAGGGACGTGTGGCAGGGGCAAAGGAACTGGCCCTTACCCTCCTCCCAGTGATAGGCGCACCCCAGATGGGTGCACTGCGCTCCGAAGGCGGTGACCCGGTTGCCGGCGCCCTTGACCACCCAGACGGTGCTTTTTTCGCTGATCACCTTCCAGCCATCGACGCGGGTTCGCCGGAAGGTCATCTCCACTGGCGAGAGCGGCGTGAGGCGCGCGATATCGCCGATCTCGATCCACTCGTCGTCTTTTTTCGCTTTGGGCGGGAACAGCAGATAGACCAGCGCAGGCAGACCGAGGGCGGCCGAGATCGCTCCCCAAAGCGCGTAGATCGCGACCACATAGAAACTACGCCGTGTGGCGCCTTCGCCGCCGGCTGGTGGGGCCATTTGCACGTCACCCATCGTAAGCCGCGGAGCCCTTCAGAGATGTGGCCCAATTGTACAGAGTTTGCAAAAAACGAACGGCTTATTTCAATTCCGGACTGTTGATGGTGGCAGGTTCCTGGCCGTAATTCTGGCGGATCGTCATGGTCTGATCCGAATAAAACGTCCGGCTTCCGCTGTTGCCGTACGATTCCGGAACCACGTTGATGACGTAACCGGAGGCATTGCCGGTCATGGTGAACTTATGGCCGCTCTTGGTGCCGCCGGCCAGGGTGGCATCGATCAGGTCGGCGGATGCCGGTCCCGGCGCGCCGCTGGTAGGCGGTCCCATCTCCGTCAGCGAGGCGGCATACCGGCCGTACTGCGAGTAGTACTGCACCTGCATCGTATGGATCGTCCGGATGGCGCCGATGGCCGCCGTTTCCTGCGAGAACATGCGCGCGCGGCTCAAGCGGGGCAGCGCAATGGTGATGATGATCAGGATAATGGCGATAACGATCAGCAATTCGATCAGGGAAAAGCCGCGGCGGCGCCGCTGTAGGTTCATCATACAGAGTCTTCCTCTATCTTATGACGTTAGGGGCGCGTTGGGCGTGGAGACTACTTCGGCAGCGGGTAGAGCGAAAGGCCGGCCATCGGGAAGTCTTTGGTGTTATCGGTGAGCAAGGTGAGTTGGTTGTGGACAGCTACTGCCGCAATGATGACGTCGCCGAGGTTGAGAGTGATCCCCTTGCGGGCGTAGTCGCGTTTGAACTCGCCCGCCAGGCGGGCGGCGGGCGGCGTGATCGGAACGTGCTGGAGGCTGGCCAAGAACTCTTCCGTTGCCGCTTCCTCCTTGGGCCGCATCGCGGCGTAAACCTCGGTAATGTTGATGGGGCAACAAGCCAACACATGGCCGAATTTCACCAGGTCCAAGAGCAGGGCTGGGCGGCCACGCTTATTGTTGAGCGCGTCGATGATGACGCAGGTATCCAGAAGGAAGGTGGCCATGTCAGCGGCGGGTCATTTTTTCGAAGCGCTGATCGTATTCCTGGCGCAGCTTTTTGACCCACTTGGCAGCGCCCTCTTTGAGTTCGGGATGGTCCTTGTCCTTCCAGGAGCCGGCGGCGGATTCCAGGGCTTTGATCTGGCGGAGGCGCATCAGTTCCTTTTCCGCCGCCTGGGTCAGAAAAGCGCTGCGACCGCGTTTGCCGACGAGGGTGTCGATCTCGGCAACCAACTGCTGGGGGATGACGATGTGGGTACGCTTGGTGTTCATAGGCCCACTAGTAGTTTAACATGCTATGGCCCTTAGCAGACGTTCACTGCGTGCGGCGCGAAGTCGATTTTCCTGAAACTGAAACGCCCTGAGCAGTTTGGATGCCCAGTGCATCCGATATAGGGAATGGAGGGATGTACGAAAGATAGATTGCCTGTGTTCTACGACAGCGAGTACAGTTGCTAAACGAGATGAACAGTATCTCATCACCCTTGGTGAGCGTGCTCACTCCCGTCTGCAACGGAGCTGTCCATTTGGCGGAATGCATCGAAAGCGTTCTGGCGCAGACGTACCCTTATTGGGACTACACGATCGTCAACAATTGCAGTACGGATGACTCGCTTAGGATTGCTCAGGAATATGCAGCCAGAGACCCGCGGATCCGGGTGCTGAACAATGATCGGTTGTTGAGCACCGTTGAAAGCCACAATCATTTGGTCCGCCAGGCATCTCCCGAATCCAAGTACTGCAAAATCGTTTTCGCCGAGGATTGGACTTACCCCACCTGTATCGAGGAAATGGTGCGGGTCGCAGAGCAGCATCCGTCGGTTGGATTAGTCGGTGCGTACACAATGGATGGTCGGGCTGTGCTCTGGCATGGGCCGCCACACCCAACCAATCCGGTCACCGGCCAAGAGGTGTGCCGGGGAATCTTGCTGGGCGGTCCGTTCGTATTGGGATCGATGACATCCCTGCTCGTACGTTCCGACTTGGTCCGCAAACAGGCGAGGTTCTTCGACGAACAAAATCCTCATAGGGAGATTGCAGCCTGCTTTGAGGTCTTGCGGGAATCAGATTACGGTTATGTCCACCAGGTATTGAGTTTCAGCCGCCCGCGGGAACGATCGGCGGAACTGATTGCGAGAACGCTTCACACTTGCATGCTCGGCTCCGTTGTTGTTTGCCTGAAATATGGGCCGGTATTTCTAAACAGCGCCGAGCACCGGCGACGGTGGAAAAGGCTACGTTGGGACTATCATCGGGTACTCGCAATGAGTTGGATCCGCCGTCGTCCAAAGCAATTCTGGGAATTTCACAAAGAGACGTTAGAAGCCTTTGGTGGCCGGATCGATCGGGGACTGTTGACGGCCTGCGTGATTTTCGAACTAGCCAGTCGCCTCTCGCGTCCGCTCCATAGCGCCAAAGATGCCTGGCGTGCGTGGTCTCGGGCGCGGGCCGAAATTCATCAGGAAATCTCTGTGTCGCGTTGATCGTCTACTCGCTGATTTATCGTCTACTCGCGGATTTCATGATTCTTCTCAGGTGTATC
>PLDO01000319.1 GCA_003136215.1 Bryobacterales bacterium | reverse complement strand
CCCACGGAATGCCGTGCAGCGGGCCGCGATACTTGCCGGCGGCGATCTCCAGGTCCGCCTGTTTGGCCTGCGCCAAAGCCAGGTCGCGCGTGAGCGTGATGACGCAGCGCAGCTTGGAGTCGAAGCGCTCCAGGCGATCCAGATACAGCCGCGTGAGGCGCTCGCTGGTGAGCTGGCGCATCTCGATCCAGCGCGAGAGTTGGGTCAGCGGGGCGAAGGCCAGGTCCCGATCGTTGGCGGGCAGCGGGCCGGGAGCGGTTTTGTCCCGCACGAATCGATCGCTCGCCGGCCCCGCGGGCGGCTGGCCCGGCAATACCGGATCCCAACGCGACGCGGGCGCCGCCGAGGAATTTAGAGCCAGCTTGCGCGGCCCGGTGCGGCGTTCGTAGACCGGCGCCATTTGCTTCCGCCAATTGCCCGCCGCCATCTGGCGGGCGGCGGGGCTGAGCGGAACCTGAACCAGTTTCTCAGCTTCCGCGAACGTCGCCGGCGATACCTCGGGTCCAACGGGCGGCGCGGTGCCGAAAGCGGGCGGCGCTCCGGGAGGCGGAGCGGCGGGAGTTTGCCCGGCCCTGCGGCACGCCGCCGCCGAGGCCATCAATGCGACCGAGGCGCGATTCAGAAACTGCCTGCGCGATTTCATGCTTCACATTGTAGTGGTAGGACAGGCCTCCTGGCCTGTCCCTGCCGGCTGGAAGACAGGCCAGGAGGCCTGTCCTACCTTGAAAGGAACTCACCAACCGCGACATTCCTCAGTGACACGGATGGAGCAGGCGGGAACTCTTCGGAAGCTTTCGCGGTCCAAACCTCCAGACGTTCGGAGCCTCACTATGAACAAGACGTCGAGATCCTTTCTCTTCCTGGCGGCATTGCTGGCCGTCGTTGCCGCGCTGATCTTCCCTTCCCTCGAAAACGCCCTGGCCGCGGCTGGCGACAAGCCCGCTGCCACGTACTCCAGCGGCACGCTGCGCGTCACCATTCCCTTCCACGGCTTACACCCTGGCGCGGGCGAGCTCACGGTGGAAGTGCTCGATCCGGAGGACGGCGTCCTGGGACGCGCGGCGCATCGCGTCGTGGTGGCCGAGGGCGCGGGATCGTGGCGCGAAGAGATCGCTCTCGCCAAAGCGCCTTCGCTCGACGACCTGGTGTGGCATCGCCTGCGCTACCGCTTTACCTACGCGGACCAGAAGGACGCGGCGGCCCAGGCCACCGAATCCATCTCGGAGATCCTGCGCACGCCGGTGGTCCACATTCTGGGGCAGCAATCGTATCTGACCGGCGGAGCGGCGGCCGTCCGGGTGATCGTCACCGATTCGAAAAATGAGGCGATCGCCGGCCCCGGAACCGTACGCATCGATCTGATGCCGCCCGGCCAAAGCCCTCGCGTGCTCTTCTCCGGCCGGTTGAACCGCCGCGGCACTGCGGAGGCGCAATTCCGCTTCCCCGCCGGCGTCGCCGGCAGTTTTCCCATGCGCTACGTGGTGGACACGCCCATCGGGTCCACCGAATTCACGCAGCAAGTCAAGCTGGAAGCCGAGGCGCAGATTCTGCTGACCACCGAGAAGCCCATCTATCAACCGGGGCAGACCATCCACGTGCGCGCCCTGGCGCTCGATCGCGCGAGCCACGAGGCAACGGCGCGCCGCAAGCTGACCTTGGAAGTAGAGGACTCGCGCGGCAACAAGGTCTTTAAGAAGATCACGCAGACCGACGCGTACGGAGTCGCGTCGGCGGAGTTTGCGCTGGCCGACGAAGTCAACCTGGGCACGTATCACGTGCGGGCCCTGATGGACGCCGGCGCCGGCGGCGCGGCCAATACCGCGGAGGTCGCGCTCAACGTGGAGCGCTATGTACTGCCGAAATTCAAGGTGGCGGTGGAGTTGGCCGGCAAAGACAGTCATGCCAGGCGCGGTTACCGCCCGGGCGACCACGTCACTGGAACTGTCCGTGCCAACTACTTTTTCGGCAAGCCGGTGGACGGCGCCCAGATCAGCGTTAAAGCGTCGGTGATGGATGTGGCGATCGCCGACGCCGGGTCGGCGCAGGGTAAGACGGACGCCGGCGGCGCGTACCAGTTCGACCTGAAGCTGCCCGCCTATTTCGCAGGTCTTCCACTGAATCAGGGAACGGCCCGGGTGCTGATTGAGGCCACGGTGAAAGATTCCGCGGGCCACGCCGAAACTCGCGGCGAACCGGTTACGGTCAGCCAGAGCCCGCTCATCGTGACCGCCATCCCGGAAGGCGGCACACTGATTCCCAATCTGGAGAACCAGGTTTTTGTATTGGCATCTTACCCGGACGGGACGCCGGCCGTCGCCAGCCTGAAGATCCACGCACCGGGGAATGCCGACCAGACCGCGACTACCGACCCGGGCGGGGTTGCGGTCGTTCGCATGCATGTAGGACAGGCCTCCGGGCCTGTCTCTATTCAGGTGGAAGCCGCCGATGCCGAGGGCAATCGCGCCTCGAGCGCCGTGCCCCTGGAGCTTCGCCAGGGCGAAGAGCAGATTCTTCTGCGCACGGAACGCGCGGTATATCGCGCCGGCGACCGCATTCTGCTCAAGGTCTTTTCCACCAAAGCGCGCGGCACGGCGTACATCGACGTGGTGAAGAACGGGCAGACGGTGCTGACGCGCGATCTGGATCTGGTCAACGGCGCGGCGGAATTGACGCTCGCGGCCACGCCCGATCTGGCCGGCACGGTGGATTTCAGCGCCTACCTGTTCGGCCGCGACGCGCGCCCCGTGGGCGACCACCGCCTCGTCTTTGTGCAACCGGCGGACGAACTGAAAGTGGAAGCCGCCGCCGACGCCGCGGTCTATAAGCCCAGCGACGAGGCGCGCATCCGCTTCCGCGTCACCAACTCCAAGGGCGAGGGAGTGCAGGCCGCGTTGGGATTGCAGGTAGTGGATGAGGCCGTATTCGCGCTGGCCGAGAAGCGGCCGGGGTTCGCCAACGTGTTCTTTTATCTGGAGCAGGAGGTGATGAAGCCGCGCTACGAGATCCACTCCATCGGCATGCCGGATATCGTCGAGCCAGTGCCGCTGGCCAAGGCCGACCAGCGCGACCGCGCCGCCCGCGCCCTGTTCGCGGCCACGGAGATCGCGAGCCCCAACAAGTTCGAGACCGAAGTCGGCCGCACCGTGCCGCAAACCAAATCGGCGGAATATGCCGGGCGCTACTGGCAGCGTTTCCAGGCGCGGGCACCGCTACTGGCGGAACAGTTCACGCGCGCGTACGCGACGAATCGGCAGGCTGTGGACCTGACCGAGGTTGCAGCGAAGACGGAACCGCGGGATGCGTGGGGCACCGGCCTGCGCGTGGAGCGCTTGAACGGGGATCCGCAACGTCGATACTACAGGGTGCTCAGCGCGGGCCCGGATAAGCGCTTCGATACGGCCGACGATCTGTGGGTCATGCTGGAGGTTCGCAAGCGAAAGATCGCGGGACCTCCAATCTCCGACGAGATGAGCATCGATCTACAAATCGAGCATGACCGCGGTCCCTTCAACGGCCGCGCGGAGGTGGTGGGCTCGGTGAAGGACGCGACCGGCTCGGCTGTGCCGGGAGCGACCATCACGGCGCGCGAGGCCGCCGGCGGCGCTACCCGGACGGCAACAACTAATGCCGCGGGACAGTTCACGCTGGCGGGCCTGGCGCCGGGCGATTACCAGATCCGCGTAGCCTCACCAGGCTTCCAAGTCGCGTCACGCGCGGTGACGCTCAAGGTGCGTGACCGGGCGGTGCTCTCCGCGGTGTTGAGCGTCGGCGCGGCGACGGAGGCGGTCGAGGTCGCGGTGGTGGCCAACCGCATCACCATTGGCGGGAACGTCCGCGGCGTGATTCGCGGGAACGCCGGCGGCGTCCTCGGCGGCATCGTGGGGGGCGTCCCCGGCGGGATCGGGGGCGGCGGTGGCGGAATAGTCGCCATGGCCGCACGCCTCTTCGATGCCCCAATGGCTGCCCCGTCTAGGGCGGTGATGGCTCCCATGGAGCGCCGCGACTTCAATACGGCGACCCTCGCCAAGAAGGAAAAGGACTCGGTAGTTGGCGCAGCCGCGCCGCATGTGCGCTCCTACTTCCCCGAGGCGCTGTACATCAACCCGGAGATCGTCACCGACCGCGACGGCCGCGCCAGCATCCTGATTCGCATGGCGGACAACATCACCACCTGGCGGATGGCGATGCTGGCCTCTACCTCCCACGGCGCGCTCGGCAGCGGCACCGGGAGCCTCAAGGTGTTTCAGGATTTCTTCGTCGATCTCGATCTGCCGGTCACGCTCACGCAGGGCGACCGGGTTTCCATCCCGGTCGCGGCCTACAATTACTCCGGAGCGGCCGGCAACGTGAGCCTCGAATTGCAGCCCGCCGAGTGGTTTGCCCTGGTGGACGACGTTCCCGCGAAGTCGCTGACGGTGGAATCCGGCCGGGTGGGTGGGGCGCAGTTCACGCTGGAAGCCAGGCGCATCGGGAAATTCAAATTGACGCTTTCGGCGCGCATGACCGGAGGCGTGAACCGCGCCGACATCGTGGTGCGCGAGATCGAGGTGGTGCCCAACGGGCGCGAGCGCAACCTGGTGTTCAACGGACGGCTGGAAAGCACGGTGAGGCAGGACGTCACTTTCCCGCCCAGCGCCATCCCCGACGCCTCCAAGATCTTCGTGCGCCTGTACCCCGGCCCGTTGAGCCAGGTGATCGAAGGCATAGACAGCATTCTGCGCATGCCGGGCGGGTGCTTCGTGCAGACCTCGTCCAGCACCTACCCCAACGTGCTGGCGCTGGACTACATGAAGCGCACGAAGAAGCTGACGCCCGAGGTCCATGCCAAGGCCGAGGGCTATATCGCCAACGGCTATCAGCGCCTGCTGACCTTCGAAGTCCCGGGCGGAGGTTTTTCGTGGTTCGGCAATCCGCCCGCGAATAAGATTCTCACTTCCTACGGCCTGATGGAATTCTCCGACATGGCAAAGGTCCACGATGTGGACGCCAAGGTGATCCAGCGCACCCAGCAGTGGCTTGCCGGGCAGCAGCAGGCCGACGGAAGCTGGAAGCCCGACACCAGTTTCATCAACGAGGGCGCCACCAATCGCTATAACTCCGACGTGCTGCGCATTACGGCGTACATCGCGTGGTCGCTGGAAAATACCGGCTACCAGGGGCCGGCGGTGGAGCGGGCCCGCCAATATGTCGAACGCCAGATGACCGCCAAAATGGATACCTATACCCTGGCGGTGGTCGCCAATTTCGCCGCCGACTATGCGAAGGACCGCGAATTTATAGGGCGCGCCATGCAACTCCTGCTCGACGCGCGCACCGAGAAGGACGAACAGGCCTGGTGGACCGCCGAGGAGACCGGCGTCTACGGGCGCGGCGCGAGCGCCAGTGTGGAGACCACCGGCTTGGCCGCGCAGGCGCTGCTCAAATGGGGCGGGGCCTCCACCACGGCATCCAAGGCGCTCGGCTATATCGCCTCCAAGAAGGATGCCCAAGGCACATGGGGCACCACGCAGGCTACCATCATGGCCCTGCGGGCCATCCTGCTCTCCACCGAGAAAGGCGCGGCCGACGTCCGCGGCACGGTGGAAATCACTCTCAACGGAAAGTCCGTCGCTACGCTCACGCTGACCGCGGACAACAACGACCTGCTCCACCAGTTCGCGCTCCCCAACGTCGATTCCAAAGGCGCCAACGCCGTGGAACTCCGCTTCACGGGAAAGGGCGGTCTGGCCTACCAGGTGGTGGGACGCCACTTCGTGCCCTGGGAAGAGAAGCCGGTGAATGAGCCGCTCTCGATCACCGTGAATTACGATCGCACCCGCCTGGCGCAGGACGATATCGCCACGGCGACCGCCACCGTCAAGAACAACCTGAACAAGGTTGCCAACATGGTGATGGTGGATCTGGGGATTCCTCCCGGGTTCGAACTGCTCAGTGAGGACTTGCAGGCCTACCAGGAGAAAACCGCGGGAAAGAGGGGAGGCCGCTTGGAGAAGTTCAGCCTTACGGCGACTCAGGCGATCCTTTACTTCGATTCCATCGGCGCCGGCGACACGCTCACGCTGCGTTTCCGCCTGCGCGCCAAGTACCCCATCCGTGCGCGCACCTTCCAATCGCGCGTCTACGAATACTACGACCCCGACGTGAGTTCGGTGGCGCGCCCCGTACAGCTGGAGGTGCGCAAGCGGTGAAAGCTGGCAGGCGCAACCGCCTGCCCCACCACTGCGGACACACGACTTGTCTTTGGTGGCGCAGGCGGTTGCGCCTGCGGTTCCCCGGCCTACTGATCCAGCTCGAAAGTTACCGTAACGGTGGTGACCACCTCCACCGGCTAGCCGTTGAGCAGGGTTGGCTGGTAGCGCCACTGGCGAACTGCGTCGATCGCCGCCTGGGCGAGGCCCGGATGAACGGTGTTGATCACCTCCGGACTGAGCGTCTCGCCGGTGGTGGAAACGACGGCGCGCACCATGACGGTGCCGGTGATTCCTTGTTGTTTGAGGTCCGCCGGGTAGACGGGATCGACCTTGTTGAGAAGCTTGGCAGCCTGCACATTGCCGCCGACCGGAATGCGAATGGGCACGGCCGTGCGGGGGGTCGCGGCCAGGGAGGGGGCCGGCCTCGATCCGCGAACGGTCACAGCTTCGTTGATCTGGCCCAGCGGGAGCGTGACCAGCGTCTCGGCTTGACGGCCGGCTTCTACCAGGACCTCCGCCTTGCCCACGGCAAACCCGCGGGACCGCACTTCGATGGTGTAGTGTCCCGGAGGAATACTCGGGAATCCAAACTCGCCAGTGACACCGGCATGGGCCACTTCCTCGTTCTTGCCGTCCAGATTCTTGACCCGGACTTCACACCCCGGGACGCGCGCCTTGCTGGCATCCTGGACAATTCCCACCAGCGCGCCGCCGCCGGCTTGCGCGTGCAACGTGACCAGCGCCGTGGGCAGCACGAGCGCGCATGCCAGCGCCGCGACGGTTGCCGCCAGGCGGCGATTCAGGGGCGCGCGATTCCGCGAGCCATCGAGCACCGCGCGGACGCGCTCTTCCAGGTCGCCGGTTTCGGCCATGGCGGGAGCATCCGCCAGACTGCGCCGCTGCACCATGGCGCGCGCCAACTCCAGCAGGTGTCCGGCGTAATCGGCGGCGGGCACGCCGCCGGAGAGCACAGCATCGTCGCAGGCGCGCTCCCGCTCCTTGCGGAGTTCTCTGGCGGCCAGCCACGCCAGGGGATGGAACCAGTAGAGGCAGCAGGCTGCTTGCGCGGCCACTTGGGCCAGGAGGTCGTGCCGCCGTACGTGGACCAGTTCGTGCAGCACCACGGCGTGCAGGCGTCCGGCGGGCCATTGGCGAGCCGCCTCGGGCAGCAGCACTACGGGGCGCCGCGTGCCCCACGTCATGGGCACGGCCGCGGCGGGACTTTCGAGGATGTGCACCGCCCGGCCGATGCCGAGAGCGCGGCGCAGGTTGTCCGCCAGCCCTTGGGCATGTGGCGCCGGCCGCGCCTGGCGGACCATGCGCGCCGTGCGTACCGCTCCGGCCAGGAATCGCGCCGCCACCAGCAGCAACCCGGCGAGGTAGAGCATGCTGAGCACGCCCGCCATACGCCAATCCGAGCCGCGGCGGGGTACCCTCTGGGTCGGGAGCGGTGGGGTTGTGCGCTGGGGGTCCACGGACTCTCGAGCGGCTACGCTGGCGGCGACAGCCTGCGTGCGCGGCTCCGCCGGCCAGGCGGCGAGAGTGACTTTCGGCCCGAGGCGAAGCACCACGGGCAAGGCCAGTAGGGACACGAACGCCGCCGTCCAGACGAAATGCCGCAGCGCGGCCGACGCCCGCCCGAAGGCAAGCGACACCGCAAATCCAGCCGCCAGCACCAGCGTGCCACGCACTACAAAGTCTGTCCACATCATGATTGTTCTCCTTGCTTCCTTGCCGTTTCGATCATTTGGGAGATGCGCTCCAGGTCTTTCGCAGCCAGGTTGGCCGACGAAAGATCCAGCAGCGCCGCCACGGTCTCTTCCACGCTTCCGGCGAAGAACGTGGACACCATATGGCGCAGCGCCGACTTGCGCGCCATATCGCGCGCCACCGTCGGCAGGTACACATAGCGCAGGTCCGCTTCCTCGTGGCGCACGTGGCCCTTTTCCTCCAGCACGCGGAGTTTGGCCCGCACCGCCGAGTAGGTGGGCGCATCGGGCAGCGCCTGGTGGATTTCCGCTCCCGTGGCGCGCCCGCGCTGGTAGAGGATGTCCATGATCTGGCGCTCGCGCCGGCTGAGATTGCGATGTCCGTCTTTGCGCATAGACTTTATGCTGCAAAAGGAGCAGCATGGTGCAAAAGTAGCATTGAAGCCGGAGCTTGTCAAGCGGGAATACAATGAAGTTTGCCCACCCCGACCTCCGTTCGCCGCTTCGCCCGCTACGCGTGGAGCGTGTTAGCGTTCAACCTCGCCGTGGTTCTGTGGGGCGCCTTCGTGCGCGCCACCGGAGCGGGCGCCGGTTGCGGCAAGCACTGGCCCCTGTGCAACGGCGAGATGCTGCCGCGCTCGCCAAGCTTGAATACCATCGTCGAGTTCACCCACCGTGTGACCAGCGGAATCGATCTGGCGCTGGTGGCGCTGCTGGTCTGGTGGGCATACCGCGCCTTTCCGCGGCGCCACGCGGTGCGGCTGGGGGCAACGCTCGCGGGCCTCTTTCTGATCAGCGAAGCGCTGCTCGGCGCGGCGTTGGTGATGCTGGAGCACGTCGCCAGGAACCAGTCGTCGGCGCGGGCTTACTCGCTGTCGGCGCACCTGGTGAATACCCTGACGCTGCTGGCGTGCCTGACGCTGACGGCGTGGTGGACGGGGGGGAAAGCGCCGGCGCGGGTGGGCCGCCGCGCGGCATGGATGGCCGCCTGCAGTCTCGGCGCGGTGATGATCCTGGGGATCAGCGGGGCCATCGCCGCGTTGGGCGACACCCTCTTCCCTTCCCTCTCGCTGGCCGAAGGTTGGGTGCGCGATTTCGATCCGGCGGCCAGCATCTTCGTGCGCCTGCGCATCCTCCACCCGGTGATCGCCGCACTCGCCGGAGCGTGGCTGGCGTTCTACGCCGTGGCCACGGCGGGACGGCGTCCGGATCTGCGGCCGCGCGCCTGGCTGTTGCTCGGGATGGTGGCCGGGCAGATCGCGGCCGGGGTCACGAACCTCCTGCTCAGCGCCCCGGTGTGGATGCAGCTGATCCACCTGCTGCTAGCCGACGCGCTGTGGATTTCGCTGGTTCTTTTGTGCGCGGGGACCCTAGAGCCGGCGCCTCATTTGGCCGATAAGTCTATGTGACGTGTCTTCTGGGGATTCTGTTGGCCGGCGCCGCCCTGGCCCAGACCACGGCGCCGCCGGTGGGTACGGATAAAGCGCCGCCCCCGGCCAAACCCGCCGAGACGCTGCAATCCGCCATGGAGAAACAGCGCGCCGCCATCGCGACGCAGCGGGAGGCCGTGCGCAGGCAGCGCGAATCGGCGGTGCCGTGGATGTTGGCGGCGCCGCCGGCGCCCGGAGCCGAGACCCCTGCTGCCGAGTGCGATCCCATCGCCGACCCGGAACTTACGCCACTGATCGACAGTGCGGCCCAGCAGCACCAGGTGGAGCCCAAACTGCTGCGTGGCGTGATCGAGCAGGAATCCGGGTTCCGTGCCTGCGCGATTTCCTCCAAAGGCGCCATGGGGCTGATGCAGCTGACGCCGGCCACCGTCGAGCAGTTCAAGGTGGACGACGTATTCGACCCCAAACAGAACATCGAGGCCGGCGCCACGTACCTCCGGCAATTGCTGGACAAATACAAGGACGATCTGAAACTGGCGCTGGCGGCATACAACGCGGGGCCTGCCACGGTGGATAAAACAGGAGGAATTCCGGATATTAAGGAGACTCAGGACTACGTGGAAGGCATCCTGAAAAAGATGAAGTAGCGTGGGATAGACCATCGTCTTTTCGTGGTCTGTCGGGCCTTACCGCTCTTTTACAACGCGCGGCCGGCCGCGGCGCCGGAGGCCCAGGCCCATTGGAAGTTGAAGCCGCCTAACTGGCCCGTGACGTCCACTACTTCGCCGATGAAGTAGAGGCCCGGCACGTTGCGGCACTCCATCGTTTTCGACGACAACTCGCCGGTGTCCACGCCGCCGCGGGTGACCTCGGCTTTCTCGTACCCTTCGGTTCCGGCCGGTTGTACACGCCATGCGTGCAGGTGCGCCGCCAGCGCCGCCACCTCGCGATCGCTCAGCGAGTGGGCGGATTTCGATATGCCCTGTAGCAGGCACCAGCGGTCGGCCAGGCGCTTTGGCAGGTGGCGCGACAGTGCCGTGCGCACCTCGGTCCGCGCGCCGGCCGCCCGGCATGCGGCGAGCACCGCGGCGAAATCCACTCCGGGCAGCAGATCGATCTCCAACGGCTCCCCGGCACGCCAGTACGACGACGCCTGCAGGATCGCCGGCCCGCTGAGCCCGCGATGCGTGAACAGCAGCTTTTCGCGAAACGACGGGCCGGCGGCGCGCACCGTGACCTCCGCCGACACTCCCGCCATGCCCTCGAAGCGCTCGCGATCCGCGCCGCCGAAGGTAAGCGGCACCAGTGCGGGATGGCATTCCACAATATGGAGTCCGAACTGGCGCGCCACGGCGTAGCCGAACTGCGTGGCCCCCAGTTTCGGAATGGAAAGGCCGCCCGTGGCGACCACCAGCGCCGGGGATTGGACCACCCCGCGGGACGTCTCCACCGCGAAGCCACCACCGGTCGTCCCGCCAATTCGGGCCACCGTACACGCCGTCTCGATGCGGACGCCCGCGGCCGCGCACTCCGCCTGCAGCATGGCGACAATGTCGCCGGCGGCACGGTCACAGAACAACTGCCCAAGGGTCTTCTCGTGGTAGGGGATGCCGTGACGCTCCACCAGGGCGATAAAATCGCGCGGCGTGAAGCGGGCGAGGGCGCTCTTGGCGAAGTGCGGGTTGCGCGATACGAAGTTGTCCGCCATGGTGTGCCGGTTGGTGAAATTGCAGCGCCCGCCGCCGGAGATCAAAATCTTGCGCGCGACTTGCAAGTTGTGCTCCAGCACCACGACGCGCCGCCCGCGCTTGCCTGCCTCAATGGCGCATAGCAAGCCGGCGGCGCCCGCGCCGACCACCACTGCGTCCACTGTTTCTCGCGCCATCCCCTTACATTCTGGCAGAGGAGCGCGCTATGCTGACATCGAATGACCCGCAAGGTTCTGATCATGACCGGCGACGGCGGCAATAGCTATGAAGCGCTATATGCCTGCCAGAGATTCCAGGAGGCGCACTGGGAACCCGTCATCGCGGCGCCTTCGCGGCGCCTGTTGCATCTGGTCTTTCACGATTATGAGCCGGGCTGGGATACCTACCTGGAACGCCCCGGACACTCCATGGAGGCCCAGATCGCGATCACCGCCGTCTCGGCCAAGGAGTTCGCCGCCCTCGTAATCCTGGGAGGACGCGCTCCCGAATACCTCCGCAACGATGCCAGCGTGCTTTCCCTGGCGCGTGAGTTCGGCGCCCAGAACAAGTGCGTGTGCGCCATCGGGCACGGCATTCAGGTGCTGGTGGCGGCGGGCATGGTGAGCGGACGAACAGTGACCGGACACCCGCACGTTTGCGTGGAAGTGGAGCGCGCGGGCGGCAAGTACAGCGAAAAGCCGGCGGTTCGCGATGGCCGCATGATCACGGCGGAATCCTGGAGGTCGCACCCCGACTTCTACCGCGAAGTCCTTGCCTGCCTCGAAGCCCCGAAGTAAGCGCGCTCCCGCCTGCCGGCGCATCAGTTGCCAAAAGGGCCGCTGACACCGCTGACACCGCTCTTGTAAGGCGGGCGAATTGGATGTACCGTAAGGCAGGAGGCGGATTGTCATGTCACAACCTCCGCGCGCAAGAGCGGCTGCCGCCGCCGCAGGGCGGCTTTCCCTGGAAGAACGTGTCGAGATGCGAGCCTATGAACTCTATGTCCTGCGGGGCAATGAATCAGGCTCAGAGATGGACGACTGGCTGCAAGCCGAAGACGAGATTCGCGACGCCGAAGAGCAGAGCGTGAAACTCAGGTAGGCGCCTAAGCGCTGAGCGAAGAGTGGGACCCGCGCGGACTACGCTCCATCCGCCCAGGTGATCACCCCGGGGAGAAACTCTCTTGGTGCGTCCACGTGGAAAGGCATGATCCGCACGGTGTAGCCGTGGAGCCCGCTGGTGGAGCACGGCACCGTGTCGGCTTCGAAAGTCCAGCTACCGCCGGAGCCCTCGCCGGCAGGCTGCATCGGAATGGCGTAAGCGCCGGTCAACTCACCGCCGGCATCGAGCCTGCCTACATAGAGCTCGACGGCGACCTCATCCGGGGTCAATGCGCCAAGCTGAAGTTTAGCGTGCACATGGACGCGGCTGCCGACGGGAAGTTCCGTTTGCGTCAAAGCATCCACCGATTCGACCCGCACTTCCTTCCAATGGGACCGTACGTGGGACGTCCAGGCCGCCAGCGCCCTGGCCCGAGCCGCCTGATCCGCGGTGAGCTGCTGGTACTTTTGATCGGCCGTTACATAGAAATCCGCGGCATACTGTCTGACCATGCGCTGAATGTTGAAGGCGGGGCACAAGGTTGAAATGGAGCTCTTCATCTGGGCGATCCAGCGGCGGGGCAAGCCGTCGGCGCCCCGCTCGTAGAACCCGGGGACGATGTCGCGCTCCAGCAGGGAGTAGAGCGCCGCCGATTCCACCTGGTCCTGATCATCCGGGTTGGCGTAGCTCTCCCCGTTTCCGATGGCCCAGCCAATAAAGCGCTTTCGCGCGCCGGCATCCTGCCACGCCTCGTCCCACCAGCCATCGAGAATGCTGAGATTGAGTCCGCCGTTGGGCAGCACCTTCATGCCGCTGGTGCCGCTGGCCTCCTGGGGCCGCAGCGGGGTATTGAGCCAGATGTCCGAGCCCTGGACCAGAGTTCTGGCCACAGCCATGTCATAGTCTTCCAGAAAGACAATGCGGCGGCGAAACTCCTTCTGCTGGGCGAGTTTGATGACCTGTTGGATGAGCGCCTTGCCGGCATCGTCGCGAGGGTGCGCCTTGCCGGCGAAGACGATCTGCACCGGCCTGCCCGGCTGGTTCAGAATCTGCCGCAGGCGCTCGACGTCGCGCATGATCAGGGTGGCGCGCTTATACGTGGCGAAGCGGCGCGCGAAACCGATGGTGAGGGCGTCTGGATCGAGCACTTCATCGGCGGCGTCGATTTCCGATTGGGGTGCGCCGCGGCGCACCAACTGGAGGCGCAGGCGGCGCCTGGCGAACGCCACCAGGCGTTCGCGCCGCCGCTCGTGGGTGCGCCACAGCTCTTCCGCCGGAATGTTCTCGACGCGCCGCCACAGATTGGGATCGGCGTGTTCCTCGCGCCATTTCGGCCCCATATACCGGTCGTAGAGCTGATTCATCTCATAGGAGATCCAGGAGCGAAAATGCACCCCGTTGGTGACGTGCCCGATGGGAATTTCATCCTGCGGCACGCCGGGCCAGATGGATTTCCACATGCCGCGGCTCACTTCGCCGTGAAGTTTGCTAACGCCGTTGCTGGCGGAGGCGGCGCGCAGTGCCAGCACGGTCATGCAGAAATCTTCATCGGGACGCTCGGAGTGCTGGCGTCCCAGCCCATAGAATTCCGCGGCATCCATTCCCAGGCGGCGCATGTAGGCGCCGAGGTAACGATCGAGCAAGGCGGGCGGGAAGTAGTCGTGGCCTGCCGGCACGGGAGTGTGAGTGGTGAAGATGAGGCCCGCGGACGCCACCTCGCGCGCCTCCGCCAGGGAGAGATTGCGGTGCTCCATGAGGCGGCGAACCCACTCCACGGCGAGGAAGGCGGAATGGCCCTCGTTCATGTGATATACGGTGGGCGCCAGGCCTAACGCCTCCAAGGCGCGATGTCCGCCGATGCCCAGGAGGATCTCCTGTTTCAGGCGCGTCTCCAGATCGCCGCCATAGAGCTGATCGGTGATATCGCGATCTTCCGGACGGTTGGCGGCCATATTGGTATCCAGCAGGAAGAGACTCACCCGCCCAACGCGGACCCTCCAGATTTGGGCAGTCACAACACGCCCGTCGTAGGTGACTTCGATGGTCAAGGGACGCCCGTCGGGCCGTAGTTCGAGGCTTAGCGGGAGGTTACGAAAGTCGTTATCTTCATAAGTTTCTTGCTGCCAGCCAGCAGGATTCAAGTATTGCTTGAAGTATCCCTGCTGGTAGAGGAGCCCGACGCCAACCAAAGGGACACCAAGATCGCTGGCCCCTTTCAGGTGATCGCCGGCAAGCACGCCAAGGCCTCCGGCGAAAACCGACAGGCACTCGGTCAAGCCGAATTCGGCAGAGAAATAGGCCACCAGCATGGCTCCCGGGTTGCCATACGTCCGGTGGAACCATGTGGACGGACTGGTCAGGTAGGCATCGAGCTGCTTGAGGGTGCGGTCCAGATGGGCGAGGAAGGATTCATCCTTGGCCGCGGCCTCGAGTTCCGCCTGCTCGATGGAACCCAACATAAGGACCGGATTGTGTCCGGTGGCTTCCCAAAGGTCGCTATCGAGGCGTCGAAACAACTCGATGGTGTCATGGTCCCAAGCCCACCGCAGGTTGTAAGCCAGCTGGCGAAGTCCTTCGACCGGCGCTGGCAGTGACGGAATGACCTGGAACACCTGGACAGGTTTCATGCACCCATTATCGGACGGACCCGTCTTTTCAAATAGGGCTGAGACGCCAGCGATAGCGCCTGGGCTACTTCAGCTCCGTCATGATTCCCGGCAGGCTCCATTGCGCCTGCATGCTATTTGGCGCCCAGCCGAACTCGGCGGCCATGACCTTGCCAACGTCTTCCTGGCTCTTGCCCTGGCGGATCAGGCCGGTGGCGCGGTCGCGCAGTTTCTCAATGTTGTTGCGGTAGGCCAGCAACCCCGCTTTGTTGGTGACTGCGCCGTGGCCGGGTATCACGGTATCGAAATCCAGCTTCATGGCGGCGTCGAGAGTCTTGGTCCACTCCACAACGCTGCCGCCGCCGGTGTAGTCGATCAGGGGAGTAGTGCCCGCCATCATATCGCCGGTGTGGATGGTGCGGAGCGCGGGGAAATAGACGATGGCGTCGCCGTTGGTGTGGCCGCGGCCGAAGTAGCGCGCGCGCACTTCCTTGCCCCCCAGGAAGACGGCTGTCTCCTCGGTGAAGGTGACGCGCGCCGGCGCCACGCCAGGCGGGGCGTTCGACTGGACATGATTGACTATGTTGGTGCGCGCATTGGCGGTGGAGATGATCTCGGCGGTGGACAGGAATTTGGCATTGCCGCCGCTGTGGTCGGCATGATAGTGCGTGCTGAGGACGTACTTCACGGGCAGGTTGGTGATGCTTTTGACGTGGGCGACGATGCCGTCGTGGTCCTGATCGAACTTGTCGTCCACCAGGATGACGCCCTCGCTGGTGACATACACGGCGACGTTGCCGCCGTCGCCCTCGATCATGTACAGGTCGTCCTTGACCTTGTGGAGAGTGAGTTTGGCAGGCGGGGCCTGCGTTTGCGTGAAGGCAATCCAGCAGCCCGTCAAAAGCAGGGCGGCGGCGCCGAGGCGTGCGAGCAGGATGCGGCTCATGATCGGACAATATAGCAGATTCGCGCTGCCCCGGGGGCTGTCCGGATGCTAGAATCTTAGTTTCACATGGCCAAATCCATCCTTGAATTGCAAGATATTGCCAAGCGTGTACGGCGCGACATCGTCGAGATGATCACCGCCGCCAAGAATGGGCATCCCGGTGGATCGCTGTCGGCGGTTGAAATCGTTGTCGAGCTGTATTTCAATCACATGCGGATCGATCCGGCGAACCCGAAGTGGGCGGATCGCGATCGCTTCATTCTGTCCAAGGGGCACGCGGCGCCGGTGTTGTACAGCGTGATGGCGGAGCGCGGCTACCCCGATGCGCCGAAGGACAAACTGAATACGCTGCGGCAATTCGGCAGCGTATTTCAGGGGCATCCGGACATGCGCTTCATCCCCAGCCTGGAAGCCTCCACGGGCTCGCTGGGGCAGGGGCTGTCGCTGGGCCTGGGAATGGCGCTGGCAGCGCGGCTGGACGGGCGGCCTTCGCGATTCTTCGTCATGATGGGCGATGGCGAGATCCAGGAAGGGCAGATCTGGGAGGCGGCCATGGCAGGGGCGTTCCACAAGGCGGACAACCTGGTGGCCATCGTGGATTACAACCGGATCCAGCTGGACGGCTTCGTGAGCGAAATCATGGAGATTGCGCCGGTGGCCGGGAAATGGCGGGAGTTCGGGTGGCATACGCTGGAAATCGACGGGCACGATTTCGCGGCGATCGAGAGTGCGCTGGCGGAGGCGGCGGCCACCAAGGGCAAGCCGACCTGCATCGTGGCGCACACCGTCAAGGGGAAGGGCGTATCGTTCATGGAGAACAACCCCAAGTTCCATGGGGTGGCGCCGACCCAGGACGAATTGAAGCTGGCCCTACAGGAGCTGAAATAGCCATGCCTGCCAAAACCAAATTTGAAATCAAGATGGGCGCTGCCACGCGCGAGGCCTTCGGGCGGACGCTGGTGGAATTGGGGCGCGAAAACAAGGACGTGGTGGTAGTGGACGCCGATCTTTCGAAATCCACCATGACGACGTATTTCGCCAAGGAATTCCCCGACCGCTTTTTCTCGTGCGGTATCGCCGAGGCGAACATGGTAGGCGTGGGAGCGGGGTTGGCCATGTCGGGGAAGATCCCGTTTGTGGCCAGCTTCAGCGTGTTCGTGATGAACAAGGGGTTCGAGCAGATGCGCATCGGCGCCGCCTACGGGCGCTCGAATCTGAAAGTGGTGGGGACGCACAGCGGCATCTCGATTGGTGAAGACGGGCCGTCGCAGATGAGTATTGAAGAGATCTCGCTGGCGTGTTCCCTGGCGGGGTTTGTGGTGCTGGCGCCGGCCGACGAGAACTCGACCAAGGCGCTGGTGCGCGCGGCGGCGGCGTACGATGGGCCGGTATTCATCCGCTGCGGGCGGCCCAAGGCGCCGGTGGTGCATGGGGCGGAACAGAAGTTCGAGATCGGCAAATCGATCGAAGTAGCGGCGGGAACGGATATCGCCTTAATCGCCAACGGGTTGATGGTGGCGCAGTCCTTGCTGGCGGCGGACGTCCTGGAGGCGGAGGGAGTGAGCGCGCGGGTGATCGACATGCACACCGTGAAACCGCTCGACCGCGAGGCGATCGGCCGGGCGGCGGCGGAGACCGGCGCCATCGTGGTAGCCGAAGAACACCTGGTGGACTGCGGGTTGGGCGTGCGCGTGGCGCAGGTGGTAGCGGAAACCAACCCGTGCGCAATGGAGTTCGTGGGGATTCACAACCGCTATGCGGAGAGCGGGCATCCCGACGAGATGCTGGAAAAATACGGGCTGGTGGCACGCGACATCGCCGCGGCAGCCCGGAAGGCGCTGGCGCGCAAGCGCTAGCCGTCGCATGCTCGATGCCGGATCGCTAGCGGAGATATTTCTTCAGCAGAGCCCGGCCTGCCAGTGGATCATTTCGCCGGACGGCGCATTCGCGCAAATCTATGGCGACCCGGCGGCCCTGTTTGCCCGTTCGGCGGTGGAACTGTTGGGGCGGTTGCCGGGTGACGTGCTGGGACCCGATGAGGCTAGCGCCTGGCGGGGACGGTTCGCGCGCGCGTTCAGCGGCGAGATGATGCTGCTGCGCGAGCGGCGAGCGGCGGGCACGTGGTACGTAACGGTGTTTCCTCTGCGCATCGGTGGCGAGATACGGTTCGCCGGCGGCAGCGCGTGGGAAATCACGCCTTGGAGCGCGGCCGAACAGGAGTTGCGGCACACGGTGCTGGGCGCGCTGAAGGCGCAGGAGTTCGAGCGCACCATGGTTTCCAGGTTTCTGCACGATTCGGTGGGGCAGAATCTCACCGCGCTCGGGCTGCAACTGGATCTGATCCGGATGGACCTGGCGAGCGTGTCGCCGGAGACCTGCCTGCGCGTCGGCGAGATCCAAAAACTGTTGGAAGAAATGATGGAAAGCGTGCGGGAATACAGCTACGAGCTCAATCCCTCGACGGTGGAAAGAGCCGGACTGCGGCCGGCGTTGGACCGCATGGCGGGCAGGATCCGGGCGCGCTTTTCGGGCACGCTGCGGGTGAACGTGGACCCCTCGTTGAAGCTGGACCCGAAACTGGCCACGGCACTGTACCAGATTTTGCAGGAAGGCGTGGAGAATGCCGTGCAACATTCCGGTTGCTCGGCGATCGAAATCGCGGTAAAGTCCACACGTACCGGCACGGTACTGGAAGTGCGCGATAATGGGCGGGGTTTCGACCCGGCGGACCTGGTGTCGGGGCGCCGGGGACTGGGTCTGTTGAGTATGGAGCACTACGCCGCGCAGGCCGGGCTGGAACTGAGCATTACGAGTACGCGGGAAACAGGAACAACGGTGCGGGCCGCGATGTCGGAGGCCGCTGAGAGATAACTATGCCGTTCGACATTGTACTTGTCGATGATCACAAGCTGGTTCGCGATGGGGTGCGAACGATTCTGGAACGCGGGGCGGAGTTTCGCGTGGTGGGGGAGGCCGAAAACGGCGCCGACGCCGTACAACTCTGCAGGAAGACCCCACCGGATCTTGTGCTGATGGATATCGGGCTGCCGGGAATGAACGGGATCGAGGCCACTACGGAGTTGCTGCGCCACTGCCCGGGCGTGAAGATCGTGATTCTCTCGATGTACGACGATGAGAACTCGGTGGTCAGCGCGATCCGCAGCGGCGCGCGGGCGTTCGTGCTGAAGAAGGCTTCGAGTGGCGAACTGCTGGACGCGCTGCGGACGGTGGCGCGCGGCGGGAGTTACCTGAGTTCGCAGGTATCCGACCGGTTGCTGCAACGGATTCAGCGCGGCGACCTGGATACGCACGAGCGCAGCCCGCTGGAATCGTTGTCGCCGCGCGAGCTGCAGGTGCTGCGGCTGGTGGCCGAGGGCAAGACGAGTAAAGAGATCGCGGTGATGCTGGATTTAGGGCTGCAAACCGTGCGCAGCTACCGAAAAACGATGATGAAGAAGCTCGCCGTCAATAATGTGGCAGGGCTGACGCAGCTCGCGCTGGCCGCGGGCATTACCCACTGGAACAAACCCGATGCTAACTCCTTGGGGTGACTTTGCGGTCGCTGACGCGCACGTTCACTTCTTTTCCCGAAAGTTCTTCTCCGCGCTGGGTTCGCAGGCGGCCAAGACGGCAGAGCAGGTGGCCGAGACGGCAGGCTGGGTGCTGCCTCCCGAAGATCCGGCGGAACTGGCACGCCACTGGGCCGCGGAACTCGACGCGCAGGGGGTGAAGCGTGCTGCGCTCATCGCCAGCGTCCCGGGCGACGAGGCCTCGGTGGAGCGCGCAGTGGCGGAGTGCCCGGAGCGGTTCTTCGGCTTTTTCATGGTGAACCCGTTGGAAGAAGGCGCGCTGGAGAGGGTGCAGATTGCGCTCCGGTGCGGTTTGCACGCGGTCTGCCTGTTCCCGGGAATGCACCGCTACGCGCTGAGCGACCCTCGCGCCGAAACGGTGATTCGGGCGGCGGCAAGCTTCGCCGGGCGCGCGGTGTTCGTGCATTGCGGGGTGCTGACGGTAGGCATCCGCAAGAAACTGGGACTGCCCTCCCCTTTCGACATGCGATTCTCCAACCCGCTGGAGTTGCACGCCACGGCGCTGCGCTATCCGGGGTTGAAGTTCGTGTTGCCGCATTTCGGCGCCGGTTACCTGCGCGAAGCGTTGATGCTGGCCGACGTTTGTCCGAACGTGTACCTGGACACGTCGAGCAGCAATTCGTGGATGCGGTATGAAGGGCTGGAGCTGAAGACCGTATTCCGGCGGGCGCTGGATGTGGTGGGCGCGACCCGGCTGCTCTTCGGCACGGACTCCTCGTATTTCCCGCGGGGTTGGAACTTCGAGATCTTCGAGGCGCAGACGCGGGCCATGATGGATCTGGGGATCAGCAGTTCGGACGCGCGGCTGATTATCGAGGAAAATCTGCCGCGGTTGTTCGAGGCGTAAGCGGGCATTTCGAAGGCACCACTCCCGAGGCGCGAGGGCGCCCCGGTCGCGGCTCCGGCTGGAGCCGCGTGCGTCAGTAAGCGGTCGCCTGGGGCTCCCCGCGCTCCACGAAAAAAACTGCACTTCGCCAGTTGAATTCCGATTACCTGTGATATGCTTACCGGACCCTGGGAGCCCCCTGGGCGCCCCGGATAAGAAATCAGAGGAGATAGAGGATGAATGTCAATAGAATCGCCCTGGCCATTGCCGGGCTCATCTTGCCTGCGGCGCTGCTGCCGGCGCAGACCCCGGTACCCCACGTGCGCACCATTTGCGTGAAGGTGGCGCCGGGCAAAGCCGCGGAATATAACGCCTACCTGCGGGACATTTCGGTGAAACTGCTGAGGGCCCGGGTGGACGATGGCGAACTGGTAGGCGCCGATGTCCTGCGATCTGTCGAACCAGTGGGCACGTCGGCGCGCTGCGACTACCTGTTGGTCTGGGAGTACAACGGCTTCCCCGGCGAGATGAACACCGCCGACAGGACTAACGCGCTTTTGAAGAAGCTGGGAATGAAGATGACCGCCGCGGAGTTGGCCGCCAAACGGGATTCTCTGAGCACCCTGGTGGGCATGGAGATCTGGCGAAACGTGGACATGGTACCGGCAGATGAAGCCAAGGGCGGCTACCTTCGTCTCAACCTCTACAAGACCAAGCCCGGTAAGGTGCAAGCCTGGGTCGATAGCGAAACGAAAGAGTGGAAGCCGATAGTGGAAGCCTACACGAAGGATGGCAACGTCACTGGCTGGAGCGCCTGGCGCATGCTGGCACCGGCCGGCGATACGCAGGCCTACGATGCCGCCACGGCCGACTACTTCCCGGATTGGGCGGCCGCCGGGCGCGGTCTTCCGCTCACCCAGCTTTGGGGAAAAGTACACCCCAACACGAGCATCCCCGAATGGCAGGGCCGCATGGGCGCCATCCGCACCCGGCCGGCGGTGGAGTTGTACCAGATCGCCGAAATAGTGGCCCCTAAGAAATAGGCGGACGCCGCGGGGTGCACAACACATCGCCCTGTGGAAAAAGCTGGAAGCCGACCCGGCGGTGGAAGAGGTGCTGCGCAGTTTTCCGGTCCGGCAGCCCGTGCTGTGGTTCTGAGAAGGGCAGACGGCGCGTCGCGCGTTGGCGAAAAGGCGTCTGCCCCCCGTGATTACTGTTGTTGATCCGTGTTCCAGTTCTTGCCGTTGAACGCGCCACGCACCATGGCGAACAGCATGGGAACGCCGCGCTGTTTCTGGTCGACCTCCAGGAAAGAGACCGCCTTGGCGAAGGCGTGCAATTCGATGGAGGCCATCTGCGTATCGAGCTCGGCTTCGGCGCGGACCGCCTTGTCGATTTCTTCCTGGGGCTTGCCGGCGGCGACTGCCTCGGCGATTGCCAGGCGGCCCTTGAGGATCAGATCATGAACCGGAGCGGCGTCCTTCTGCGCATCGTCCATGGTCGCCTTGATGTCTTTCTTCTGGTCCTTGGTGAGTTTGAGGGCGTCGGACACGCGGTCGATCCGGGTTCCCGGGACCATGAACGTGGGCGCCATATCTCCGCCACCGCGACTGCCACCGCCGCGGCCGCCCTGGGCGACCACCAGCGTCGCAGCGAAAAGTCCGGCTAACAGAATCCGCGTGATCATCTATCGACTCCCTTCGCGACGGCCCTCGCCGCCTCTGCCGCCGGCCGCCATGCCATTGCCGGCGAACATTCCGGCCATCAGTTCAAAGGCTTGCGGCGCTTTGGCCTGCTGGTTGGGCTTGAGCAGAGCATACAGCTTGCCAAAGGCTTCGGCCTCAATTCCCGTCATGGTGGCGTTGACGCTGGTGAACTCGCCCCACATCGTCTTGAGGTCCTCCTCGCTTCCCTTGCCGGTGATGTTGTTGGCGATCACGATGCGGCCTTTGTTGAGCAGATCCCGCGCGGGAGCCGCCTTCTCCATGGCGCCCGAGAGAATCTTGGCCGCCTCTTCCTTCTGTTCCTTGTTGAGCTTGAGCTTATCGAAGAGCATCTCCTGCTTGGTCTGTCGCCGCATCTGGGTCATGGGGGCGCCCGGACCGGCGCTAGGGGCGCCGCCTACGCCGATGTTGCCTTCATCGCCGCCACCGCCGCGCCCGCCTTGCGCCGAGGCGAAGCCGGCGGCCAGTACTGCTGTCAGCAATAATCGCACGAACATAGAGTCTCCATTTGCGCGGACCGGACGGGCACACTCGCGCCGCAGGCTCCGCGCTTTCCCACCTGAACAGGCTTCCCCACGATTTAATCACGATTTCACTTCGGATGCAGTGGGTTGGGGGAGCATGTTTGACGCGTGCAAGGTAGAGATCAAAGCGTTTGGTGTAGCATAAAAGAATGAAAATGTTCGCTGTCGCCCTGGCCCTGATGCTTCCTTGCCTGGCCGCCGGGCCGGAAGGCAAAAGCGTGGGCAATCCGGCCGCACCCCTGCGCATGGACCTTTACGACGATTTCACTTGTCCCCACTGCAAAATGCTGCATGAGCAGCTTCTTCCGAAGATCATGGCGGACTACGTGACGCCGGGCAAGGCGTACCTGGTTTTCCATGAGTTCACGTTGACCGGACCGGGGCACGAGCACTCTAAGACGGCGTCCATGTACGCGGCCGCGGCGGCGCGGGTGGGCAAGTACCCGCAGGTTTGCGACGCGCTGTTTCTGACGCAGTCCTCGTGGGCCATGAGCGGCAAGGTTTGGGAAGCGGTGTCCCCGGCGCTCAACGCGGCGGAGCAGAAGAAGGTGCAGGCGCTGATGAACGACCCGGCGATTGCGGCCGAAGTGCAGCACGATCTGGACCTGGGCACCGCGGCGCACGTGGACCGTACGCCAACCCTCGTAATGACGCGCAAGGGCAAGCAGACCCCTTGGAGCAGTTGGAACGACTACGGCCTCTTCAAGAGCATGGTGGATCTGCTGCTCAGCAAGTAAAACGGTTATGAAGATCCTGGCGTTCGCTATCGCCGCTCTGCTGCCGTGCCTGGCGGCCGGCCCCGATGTGGACAAGGGCAGAACCATGGGCGACCCGGCTGCCCCGCTGATGTTTGAGCTGTATAGCGACTTCATGTGCCCGGGCTGCAAACACCTGCACGAGAGCGTGCTGCCCGCTATTGTCCTGGACTACGTGAAGACGGGCAAAGCGTACCTGATTTTCCGCGAGTTCCCGCTCAATGCGCACAAGTATTCGCGCCAGGCAGCGGCTTTGGCCGTCGCCGCCGCGCGCATCGGCAGGTATCAGGCGGTGAGCGATGCCCTGTTCCGCAGCCAGCAAGTCTGGGGCGCCACCGGCAGGGTTTGGGAAACCGTGGGCACCGTACTGACCCCCGAGGAGCAGAAACAGGTTCAGGCGCTGGTCAACGACCCCGCGGTGCTGGCCGCGGTGCAGCGCGATGTGGACCGGGGGACGCAGATCCCCATCGCCCAGACGCCGACCCTGATGGTGACTTACCGGCTGAAGCAACAGCCCTGGACACAGTTCGCCGACTACAGCTTGTTCCGCGGTTATATCGATGCCCTTCTCAAGAAATAGGATCCTCGAAATCGCAGCCGTGGTGCTGCGTGTGGCGATGGGCGGCATCTTCATTTACGCCGGGTACGTGAAGCTGGCGGAACCGTGGCAGCTCTTTGCCGCGGGCATCGCCGATTATGAGGTGGTGCCCATGTGGGCGGCCAAGTTCCTGGCGCATACCCTGCCGTGGTTCGAGGTGTTGATCGGCCTTCTGTTGATCGCGGGGCGCTGGTTGCGCGTCTCCACGGTGAGCATCTCGCTGCTGCTGGTGGTGTTCTTCAGCCTGATGGTGCGGGCGTTCGTTGGGGGCAAGGAGATCAATTGCGGCTGCTTCGGACCCAACGAGCTGATCTCCTGGAAGACGCTGGTGCGCGACGGATCGCTTCTGGCGGTCTCCCTGTTTCTCACCGCAACCGCGTTTCGCAACCGCCGGAAACCGGCGTGAGCGACGCGCGGCAACGCGAACTGGAATACCACGAAAAGTTGTACTCCGGCTTCGCCCAGAACCATTTCGCGCGACCCGCGGTGCGCGCGCTGCGTGCCCATATGGTGAGGCACATTCTGGCGGTGACGGGCGCGGGCAAGGCGTCGCGGGTGCTTAGTTTGGGCTGCGGAATCGGCGACACGGAACTGCTGCTGGCGCCGCATGTGGGCGAAGTCACCGGCATCGATCTTTCGCCGGCGGCAATCCGGCAAGCGCGCGCCGACACCGCGGCGAAGGGCATCCGCAATGCGCGGTTCGAACAGGGGACCTCGGCGGAGGGAAGCTTCGATGTGACGATCGCCATCTTCTTCCTGCATCACCTGCCGGACGCCGAACTGGCGGCACTGCCACACCGTCTGCGGGAACAGCTCACGCCAGGAGGTATGTTCTATTCGCTCGACCCAAG
>PLDO01000474.1 GCA_003136215.1 Bryobacterales bacterium | reverse complement strand
ACCAATGCAGGCACGCGGCACGTTCCGCCTGCGAGAAACCTGTGACGCCAGATTGCGGCGCAAATGGCCAATCTCCCATGCGAAAATAGTAGTTTGAAGATCGTATCCACTGGAATCTACTACGCGCTCGCCCTGTGTGCCGCCGGGGCGTTGGTCTTTTGGCTCGCCGGCCCCCTGTTCGCGGCGCCCATGGCCCTGCTGGCGCTGTTCTGTCTGTATTTTTTCCGCGATCCCGACCGCGAAATTCCGTCCGGGCCGGTGGCGGTCTCGCCCGCCGACGGCAAAGTGGTGGCCGTCAAACCCGAGGGCGGGCTGAACCGGTTGAGTATCTTTCTGAACGTTTTCGACGTACACGTCAATCGCACCCCGATCGGCGGCAACATCGACAAGGTGCAGTACCAGGAGGGCAAGTTTCTGGTAGCCAGCCGCGAGGAGTGCTCCCGCGACAACGAGCAGAACATCGTCACCGTAACCGGCGACGGCACCACGGTGATCTTCAAGCAGATCGCCGGGCTGATTGCGCGCCGCATCGTTTTCGACAAGAAACCCGGCGACCATGTGGCCATCGGTGAGCGCATCGGCCTGATCAAATTCGGCTCGCGCTGCGACGTTCTTTTCGGACCGGAGTGGGAAATCACCGTCCGGCCCGGCCAGCGCGTGGCCGGCGGCTCCAGCGTAATTGCCAGACGCCTAGATCGGAAGTCTCAATGAGTCTCAAAGACCGGTTCATAGACCCCAGGTCCCCGGACCAACGGCCGCGCAAAGCGGCCTACGTGCTGCCCACGCTCTTCACGGCGGGAAACATCCTGCTGGGATACATCTCTATCCTGCGCTGCTTCGAAGGCGCCATGCTGGCCGCCAGCGGTGCCGCCGGCGCCGCCCAGCACTTCACGCAGGCGGCACAGGCGATCATCGCGGCGGTAGTACTGGACGGCCTCGACGGGCGCATCGCGCGCATGACCAACACCACCAGCGCATTCGGCCGCGAGATGGATTCGCTGGCCGACGTGATCAGTTTCGGGCTGGCGCCCGCGGTGCTCGCCTTTGCCTGGGGCGTGCAATTCATCGACCCCATCATGGGCGAGAAGATGCGCGGTCAGATGTTCAACGCGGGGTACCTGATCGCCTTCCTGTTCCTGCTCTGCGGAGCTTGCCGCCTGGCGCGTTTCAACGTGCAGGTGAATCCGATCCCGAAGAACCCGGGGCGCCCCGACCGCAAGTATTTCGTCGGACTCCCCATCCCGGCGGGCGCTGCCATGGTCTGCGCGGTGGTGTGGGCCTGCGATTCCGAACCGCTCCGGTGGTGGCCTCTCTCGGTGGCCTGGCTCGCGCTGCTGGCGTTGCTCGGTTTTCTGATGGTGAGCACCTGGCGCTACTACAGTTTCAAGGGGATCAGTTTCAGTAAAGCCTATTCGCCGCTGATCATCATCCTTGTGGCCTTCTTCATCTGGTGCGTGGTGAATTACGCCCAACTTCTGCTGCTGGCCCTGTCCACGGCCTACGTAGCCAGCGGCATCCTGATTCGCATCGGCGGCATCGTGCGCCGCCGCCTGAGACACGCGCCCCCGGCTCCGGAGATCAAGATTGCCTAACTCACCGACCGTTGCCCTGATCGGCAGCGATTCCCTGCTGGCCCGCGAGGTGCGCGACATCGTATCCACCAGCGGCGCCGATCTGTCCCTGCGCCTGGTGGCCGCCGTGGCTGAGGAATCCGGCGCGCTCACCCGCGTCGGCGACGAGCCGAGCATCGTCAACGGGCTGAACGCGGAGAGCCTGCTGGACGCGCGCGCCGTCATCCTGGCCGGCGATGCCGAATCCAGCCGGCAGACACTGGAACTGCTGGGCGATCCGCCCGACGCCGCGGTGATCGATCTCACCTATACGGCCGAGGAGCGGCCCGACGCCCGGTTGCGCGCGCCGCTGGTGGAATCGGTGCTGGTGGAAGACCCCGCCGATGTGGCGGTCCACGTGATCGCGCACCCCGCCGCCATCGCGCTGGCGCTCTTCCTGCGCCGACTGCATGCCAACGACCCCATTCGCAACTCGGTGATCCAGATTTTCGCTCCGGCCAGCGAACACGGCGCCCCGGGAGTGCATGAGTTGCAGCAGCAGACGGTGAGCCTGCTCTCCTTCAAAAGCCTGCCAAAGGCGGTCTTCGACACGCAGCTCAGCTTCAACCTGCTGGCGCGCTACGGCGAGGAAGCGCCGGTGTCGCTGGAGGAATCCGAAATGCGCATCGAGCGCCACCTGGCCAGCCTGCTGGCGTTACCGGGCGATGGCGAAGGCGCGCCCATGCCCTCGCTGCGCCTCGTCCAGGCGCCGGTGTTTCACGGCTATAGCTTTTCGGCGTGGGTGGAGTTTATGGACGCTCCGGATATGGAAGCGCTGGAAAGCTCGCTTTCCATCGATTCCATTGAAGTCCGCGGCGGCGATTTCGAGCCGCCCAGCAACGTGGGCCACGCGGGACAGGGAGGTATCGCGGTGGGCGCCATCACGCCCGATCGCAATAACCCGGAGGCCGCCTGGCTGTGGTTCGTGGCCGATAACGTCCGCCTGGCCGCGGAGAACGCCGTCGCCGTGGCGCGGCAACTGGTATGAGACGCCTGGCGCAGAACGAAACGCAGGCGGAACCGCCTGCGCCACCACGGTGGGGCAGGCGCTTTCGCCTGCCATCTCTCGTAGTGCTCCTCGCCTCCCTCACCGCCTGCGGATACCACGTGTCGGGCCACGGCGATATGATGCCCAAGACGATCCAGACGATCGCCATTCCGGCTTTCTCCAACCGCACTTCGCGCTACAAACTGGCGCGCACTCTGCCCACGGACATCGGCCGCGAATTGCTGGCGCGCACGAAATACAAGATTGTCGCCGACCCCAAGCAGGCGGACGCGGTGCTCACCGGCTCGGTCCACAACTTCGTCGCCTACCCCACCATCTCGGCGAACGGCCGGTCCACCGTGGTGGAGGCGGTGGTGACGCTGAACCTCACGCTCACCAATCGTGCGACGGGCGAAGTCCTTTACACGCGCGCCGGGGCCGAGTTTCGCGAACGCTACGAAATCTCGACCGACCCCAAAGCGTACTTCGATGAAAGCGGTACCGCCATGGAGCGCCTCAGCAAGAGCGTCGCCAGAAGCGTGGTCAGCGCCATCCTGGAGAAGTTCTGATGACGCCCGCGCAATTCCAGGCCCGTGTGAAAAAGGGAACCGTCCCGCCCGCGACCCTGCTGCTCGGTCCGGAAGCCTACGAACGCCGCCGCATCAAGGACGCGCTGCTCGCGACCGTGCCCGCCGACGCGGTGAGCCAGCATGACCTGGCGGAACTCACGCTGGCCGAGATCCTGGACGACGCGCGGGCTCTCTCGCTGTTCGCCAGCGAGCGCCTGATATGGATCGTCAACGCCGAACTGGCGCTCCCACGGGGGCGCGCCGCGGCAGCCGATGACGAGGACAGCGAATCCGCCGGCGGTGCCGGCGCGGGCGACGCCGCTCCGCTGGCCGCCTACCTGAAGGACCCCACGCCGGGCGTGACGCTCGTTTTCGAGGCGATCCGCCACGATTTCGAGGGCGAAGACAAGCGCAAGCAGGATCGTGTGCGCAAGTTCTACGCCGCTGTTCCAGATGTGGTGGAACTGCAACATTACGCGCCGCAGGAAGCCCGCGCCGAGGCGGAACGGCTGATCCAAAAGGCCGGCTTCCGCATGGAGCCCGCCGCGCTCGATCTGCTGATCGAGGCGCTGGGCGCGGAGATCGCGCGGGTAGCAGTGGAGATCGAAAAACTCTCCCTGTTCGCCGGCAATCGGGTAATTGGCGTGGAGGATATCACGGCGCTGGTGCCGGACGCCCGGGCTACTACCATTTTCGCCCTGGTGAACGCGCTCGGCCGGCGCGACCGTGCCCGCGCTCTCGGCATTCTGGACACCCTGGCGCGCGAAGGCGAATACCTGCCGCTGGCGCTGGCATTCCTCTCCACGCAGTTCCGCATGGCGCTGGTGGCGCGAGAGGCGGGGCTGAAGAGTGCGCCGCAGATTCAGGGACACTTCTCCCGGCTGGGAGTGGCCATGTGGGGATCGCGCGCCGAACAGGTTTACCAGACGGTAAGCAAGTTCACCAAGCCCCAGATGGAGCGCGCGCTCGGCTTAATCTATCGAGCGGACAAAGGCCTCCGCGATGCGCGTCCCGACGACCGCATCGTCATGGAGACCTTCATTATGGAATTGGTGAGCTAGGCGGCCAGCGCCTTCACCCGGAGGTGCAGCTTGCTCTTGTACCGGGCGGCCGTGTTCTTCTTGATGATTCCGCTTTTCGCGGAACGGTCTATCACCGAGAACGTCGGCGACAGCAGTTCCGAGGCAGCTTTCACATCCTTGGCCGTCAATGCGCGACGCATCGCGCGAATCTGGTGCCGCAGGCGCGATTTGTTCTTGCGGTTGACTTCCGTGCGCCGTTCCGTCTGACGCACTCGCTTGAGTGCGGAATATGTATTCGCCATCTTCGCTAAATCTAATCCTTACAGAGTGATCGAGATTTTAGAATAGCGCAACCGCCCCCCTCGGGGCAACTGCTCTGCGCACGTTGCTATTGGGCGCCACCGCTCCAGGTGTTTGGCAGACCGTAGCTGGTGCTCCGCCCGCCACCCGGATTCCGCACCAGAATGCCGCGGGCTACCAGGTCCTGGATATCGCGCAGCGCCGTATCGTGCGAGCATTTGGTGAGTTTTGCCCATTTTACCGTGGTTAGCTTGCCTCTCAAGCACGCGTAGAATAGTGCGTCCAATCGACGCATGCCTTCAGGAACAATGGTGCCTGAGAAAAGCAGCGGCATCGCTCATGGCGCCGCGCGCCACTTGCAGGACGCCCGGCATGGTGAAGAAGCCGTCGCCCGCGACGGCGACGGGAATTCCCTGCCCCAGCACCGGCGGCAGACCTCCTCTCGCGCCGCGTTCCGCAGCCGCAATTGTGCGATTTAGTGTACTGGTCCACTAGTACAATAGTCAAGTAGCAGGAAAAAGCGGAGTATACTTCTAAACACTAAGGGAGCTCCACCAGAGAAATCCCGCCCAATGCCAGTAGGTTACGCCATGTCGCGCGATGAAGCCGGATCATGCTAGGCACGCCATTCGTCCGTCGAATGGCGCTGCTGGGCAGCGCGCTCCTGCTGATCACGATTCTGCAAATGCTCCCCGAGCGAAGTTTCAATCGCGCCCGGGACGCTGAACAACTGGTGACCCAAACCCTGCGCGTGATCAACGCGTCCGGGTTACTGCTCTCCATCATGGAGGACGCCGAAACCGGCGAGCGGGGGTTTTTGCTGACCGGTGAGGAGCGCTATCTTCAACCGTACCAATCGGCGCTCTCCACCGAGTCGCAGGCGAGGCGCAATCTCCGTCTTCTCATCGCCGACAACAGCGCGCAACTGGCGCGGATGGACAAGCTGGACGCGCTGGTGGAAAGCAAGCTCGCCGTGTTGAGCCGTGGCATCGCGCTGTACAGAACGCAGGGACGGGACGCCGCTCTGGCGTTAATCTTCATGGGTGAAGGCAAACGCTCCATGGACGAAATCCGCGGTCTGTCGCGCGACATGGTGCAGGAACAGCAGCGCTTGCTGATTATCCGCACCCAGGCAGCGGTGGAAGCGCAAGACACCCAGTTGAAGTGGATTTTGAGAATCGGCGGCGCGCTGCTGATCCTGATGATTGCCGTCGCGGGCGTGATCACAGAGCGCGTGATCGGCAAGCACGAGCGCGTGGCGGTGGAGCTGAGAGCCAGCGAGGAGCGCTTCCGCACCTTTGCCGATGCCATCCCGCAGTTGTGCTGGACGGCGAATGCCGATGGCTGGATCTTCTGGTATAACCAGCGCTGGTACGACTTCACCGGCAAGACGCCCGAAGAGATGAAGCGATCGGGCTGGCAATCGGTTCACGATCCGGAGGCGCTGCCGGTGGTCCTGGAGGGCTGGAAGAAAGCGATCGCGGCGGAAGTGCCTTTCGAAATGGTCTTTCCATTGCGGGCCGCGGACGGCACGTTTCATCCATTCCTCACGCGCGTGACGCCGGTGCGCGACGCGGCCGGCAAGGTGGTCCGCTGGCTCGGCACGAATACGGATATCACGGAGCAGCGCCTGATCGAAGAAGCCCTGGCCGAGAACCAGGAAAGGCTCCGGCTGGCGCAGGAGGTGGCGCGGATCGGCACCTTCGTGTGGAACCNNAAGACCGGGATCAGGGGGAGCGGTACGTGCAACAGGCCATGGAAACCGGCAGTTTTGCGGCCGAATGGCGCGTCACCTGGCCGGACCGCACGACGCGCTGGCTGTATGGCAGGGCCTGGGTTTCCAAGGACGCCACCGGAAAGCCGTTGCGCCTGATGGGCGCAAACACCGACATCACCGAACGTAAGCTCGCGGAACTGGAAGTACTTCGGGTGAAAGTCGACCTGGCTGAAAACCAGGAGAGGCTGCGGTTGGCGCAGGAGGTGGCGCGGATCGGTACCTTCGTGTGGAACCTGCAAA
>PLDO01000120.1 GCA_003136215.1 Bryobacterales bacterium | reverse complement strand
CACCTGGATGACAGGGACGGCGCCAATTATACCGTGCAATGGCTGAAGGACCCGGACGGTCACATTTACAACAGCATCGACAAACTGCTGAGCCTGAAGCCCGCCTCGGAGGTTTTCCCTGCGTATGGCCATCCCAAGGTTTTCCCGCGTATCCTCAGAATGGCTCGCACGTTCGGTGCGCACTACAGGAACTCCGCCGATGTGCTGGGGGTTCAGTTCGGCAACGAAGAAGGGTTTAACGCCTACAGCGGCGGCAAAGCCGACTTGGCGAAGTTGTGGGAGAACGACTTCAATCCCTTCACCCAGCAGTTCTACGAGAGATGGAAACAGCAAACAGGAAAAAGCGACTGGCCGGCTTTCAAGATCGAACTTGTGAAGTACTACTGGAGCCGTTTCGCTACCGCCTATCACGAGGGCGAACCTTACAAGTTGATCTCCTTCAACCTGCTTGACGGTGGGTCGGAGGCGCATGACCCGTGGCTGATCCGCTCGGAGGGGGCCGACAGCACGCTGTATGGGGAAGGAAACATCGACGTTATCGGCTCGATGATGTATCGGCGCCGGGGCATGCAGATCTGGCCGAATCTCGACCAGCACTACAACTATATCTATCGGCTGCCCATCCTGATTCCATCGGAGATCGGCATGCGTGCCCAGGACCTGCAGTTTCAGAACAACGTGATCTCGACGCTCGAACGCGGCGCCCAGGGCCTCGTGATCTGGGCATACCGGCGCGGCATGGTGCTGGATGGCGGCGGTCTGAGCGAGGAGGGCGCCAAAGTTCAGAAGTTGTTCAGCATGATGCAAGGGAGCGAGGATCTCCTATACAGCGGCGTGCCGGGCCCCGGAGACGTCTCTCTGGAGGCTTCCGGCGAGGCAAAAGTCAGCGAACTCCACTCAGCGGCGGGAACTGTGGGAATTATCCACTTCCCCGGCATCTACGTCCCACAGGAGCCTCCACCCGCCACGGAGAAGGTGGAACTGACAGTCGAGATCCGGGCTCGCAAGGCCGGCACGTACGTGCTGCGGATGTGGCGGGACGGCAAGGCCGAAGCTCCCACGACCGAGGCCTTGAAGGAGAACGCGACGCGCAAGGTGACCGTGCCGGACATGCTGAAGACCGAAGCGCTTTTCCTGCAGGTAAGGAAAGTGAAGTAGTTACGGCGAGGTTGAAATAGAAGGTTCGTCAGAAGAGTTCGTGGGTCGATTCCGGCTCGGGTAACTTGCCAAGTGAGTGATAGAGCGCAAGTGAAGGAAGTCCTGGTTGGAACCGCCACGATTACGCTGCGTCATTCGATCCCGATTCCACAATTCGGACCAGGGTCGACCGGATCGCCGGGGCCTGGCTCCAGCGGTACTGCATCAACGCCGAACGCAGGTTATCGTTTGCGTTCGGGGAGTCATCAGCCCTCTGTTGGCCAATCTGTTTCTGCATTATGCGTTTGATCGGTGGATGGCGACGCAAAATCGGGAGTTGCCGTTTGAGCGTTTTGCTGATGATGCCATCGTGCATTGCAGAACGGAGCAGCAAGCGCAGGAGGTTCAGGCGGCCATTGCCGCTCGCTTGGAGGAGTGTGGGCTGGAGCTACCTCCGGAGAAGACGAAGGTTGTCTATTGCAAGGATGATGACCGGCGAGGGACGTATTCGAACGAAAAGTTCGATTTTCTGGGCTACACGTTTCGGCCGCGGAGATCGAAGAGTCGTAAAAGAAAGTTCTTCATCAATTTCAGCCCAGCAGTATCTGACAAGGCGGTGAAAGCAATTTGCACGGAGATTCGAAGCTGGAATCTGCATCTACGCAGTGACAAGTCCATCAAAGATCTGTCGCGTGTTCAACCCGATCATTCGAGGCTGGCTCCAGTATTACGGACGGTTTTACCGGTCGGCGCTCTATCCGCCAATGCGCCAACTGGATCGATCGCTGGCCTGCCGGGCCGAGCGGAAATATAAGAACCTGCGTGGTCATTTGCGCAGGGCGACACATTGGGTCGCGCGTATCTCGAGACGCGATCCGAAGTTGTGGGCGTACTGGCAGATGGGAATGCGGCGTGGTTCCATGGCGGGAGCCGCTGAGAGGTTCAAGTACGTTTCTGAGAGAGGGTGTGTCAAGAAGCCGCGAAAGCGTTCTGCTGTACGGAAGATGAAGATGGGCCCTTCGGAACTGCTCTGTGGGGAGAGGCTTCAAACTACCGGAAGCTGCTTCGGACAAAATTCGCGGTGGTGAACGCCCGGTTAAGAGGCGTGGCATTTGATCAGCTCCCAGCTTAGGCCTAGTGGCAACTGCTCCGCAATCGTATTGATCCCTTAGAAACGCGCTCACCTTCGTCAGAACTTGCGCGATCCGTGAGTCCGCCGCGCGCGCGCTCGTGATCTCCACCGTCGTCTGATTCCCGTAGCGGGTTTGCCGCGCGATGCCGTGTAGCGCCAAGGCCGGGACGTGATCGCTTCGGCGTGTTTGTCCGGCATTCCCAAGCGCATGAGCATCGTCCACCAGTTATACGATCCGCCCCGTGATGAAGCAACGCTATTTGCGCATGTGCGCAAGTCTGCGGGCGTCTCCATTGCCCGCGGGCTAAGGCGTCGAAAGGGTTCAATCAACACTTGAGATACTTTTCGCGGTACGGCTTTTGCGGAGCTTTGCCCGGCAGTGGCGCATCATGCGCTATCAGGGAGTTTTCAAGCTCTGGCTGCTTTGAAATTCACCCTGCGTTATACGCGTTGCACGGGTATGTGTCGGTTTTGGCAATTAAGCCGGCGAAGAACCTCCCCGGCGTCATCCCAGCCTTCTGGAATCACGTGAACTCGGTCAACAAAAATTCGGCGTCCGACCAGATTCTACTCAGCGCGCGGAACAGCAACTTGATCTGGATCATCGATCATTCGACCGGCGCCGTAGCGCGGCGCGCAGACCGGCCTGAAATCGATTCAGCAGCGTGACGCGCGGTGGACTCCCGAGGGCACTCGACTTCACCGGCGCCCACCCCTGCCCGCGCTTTCGTGGACATTTCCGGTGTGATCGGTTACCGTGAGGGGGAATGATTGCGTGGAGAGCCCAGCGGCATGCTGCCAGCCGCCCAGCCGAAGATGACGCGCGGCCCCGCAAGCGGAACCCCGGCAATTCCTCCCCATCTCCGGACCCGTGTGCGCCGGCCGCCGACTGCCAAGCCACGCCCGTCGGCAGTCACAATCCCATCGATAAGAAAACGCTCATATGACGATCAATAAAGCACTGTCCCTCCTTGCTTTCTTCGCGGTTTCCGCTACGCTGCTCTCAGCGCAGAATAAGGTCGAAACCAAGGCAGTCTCCTATAAAGAGGAGATGCAATCGCTGCAAGCGGCTATCCAGAAGAACTTTTACGACAAAGCCTCAGGGTATTATTTCGTGGACGTGGATCCAGCGAAACGGGAGAAGAAGGGAGATTACCTGCGGGAGTACACGTACTTGTGGTCGCTGTGCGCCATGTTCCAGGCGGCAAATGAAATAGAGAAACTCGACCGCTCCGCCCACCTCATGGATCCGATGCTGAAGATCATGAATGACTATTACGATCCGGCTCCTCCCAAAGCGGGCTATTCCGACTACATCATGAAACTCAAGCCCGGAGAGCGCTACTACGACGACAATGAATGGATCGGCATTACGGCATTGGATGCGTATGCGCGAACCAAGAAAAAGTCCTACCTGGAGCTCGGTAAGACCATGTACGAATTCATCATGTCGGGCTACGATTCGGCGTTGGGCGGCGGAATCTACTGGAAGGAGACCTCCAAGAGTTCTAAGAATACATGCTCCAACGGCCCGGGCGCGCTTGTGGCATTGCAGTTGTATCAAGCCACGAAGGATAAGGCTTACCTGGATTCCGCGTTGAAAATATACAATTGGACAAACGAGAAGCTGCAGGCGCCCTCGAAGCTCTATTACGACAATATCAGGACGCGCGACGGCGGCATTAGCAAGTCGACGCTCTCCTATAACACGGGCACGATGCTGGAGTCCGCCGTTTACCTATATGAACGCACGGGCGACAAGACATATTTGCAGCAGGCCGATGCCATCGCGGATAGCTCCCTGCCTTACTTTTATGGCGGAGAAGCGTTCCGGGACGGCTATTGGTTCAACGCCGTTCTGTTGCGGGGGTACCAGCACTTGTTGAAACACAACAAGGACATGAAGTACATCCTGGGATTCAAGAAGTGTCTGGATAATGCCTTGCGGATCTCCAAGAGCGACGCGGGTTTATTCAAAGACAGAGGCGGCCGGGTATCGAATCTGGTAGAGCACGGCGGGATGTTGGAAATTCTGGCGCGCTACGCCTGGATCGAAAGCCATTACAAGCTGGCTGAAAAATAATCCGGGCCGGTACGGCAGCGCGGGGAACTCCGTGAAGCGCCGGAGTTTCTCGCCGGTGCTGTCCAGAAAAGCCCGGCGCCCGTCGGCGAGCTCGGCGCCTGCCCGCCTGGTTAGAGGGCCACGAATTTCTCTGCGGCCGTCTCGACGAGCGCCACACAAGCGATCGTTGCAAGCTCGGGCGGACGTTCGAAAGCTTCTGCCACAAACGAACTCACCGACCTTTCTACAGCCGGTCGCCGTAACGGCCAGACGGCCGTCTCGATTTGAATCTCTGGCCGCAAGGTTCCCTCTCCCGCAATGATCGGCGCGTAGGGCAACCGATACAGCGTGTAGCGGCTTGCATTGCCGGATTCACGATGCCTGGGGTTTTCCGGGTCAAATTGGAAACCCGCTTGCAACTGGGCTTTGGTAATGATTTCACGAAGATGCCGTAGCGCTGGGCGTGTGACTGCGGTATCCGAGATGATTTTCAGGTCGATGTCCTCCGACATGCGACGGATCAGGCGGTGGGCACGGCTCAATGCAGTACCGCCGCCAAACACCAGCCGGAACGGCGCAGTGTCAACTGCCACAAGAGCCGCCAGCGCCTTAACGACATACCAGTCCTTTTCGACCAGCGCCGGACTCGGCAGCCCAAAATGCTTCTGGACTTCGAGCAAGTCCTGAAGAGCTGGTTTATCGCTCAAGCAACAGCTCCAGATTGCCCTCGCGGAGCCGCCGTGAAAAACGTCCCTTTACCCGCACGACAGGATTGAGCGGCACCTGGGTCGAACGGCCTTCGTTATAAGACTGCTCCGCATCGGTTGCCTCCCAGGTCACGCCGAGCTTGTTGAACGCCTGTCGTGCGGCTCAGAGAAATCCGTTCGGGCTGTAGAGGATCGGCTCGCCCGACAGTCGCGAGACGACGGCGCGGCCATAAACGCCGTAGCCAAGTCGCACCAGGCGCTTTTCGCGCACCAGTTGGCGCAATGCTCGCAGCACCTGATCTTCGCCCCCAAGA
>PLDO01000059.1 GCA_003136215.1 Bryobacterales bacterium | reverse complement strand
TGTATAACGAGTTCCGTTATACCACCAGCGTTATGACGGGTCCGCCCCGGCACCAGGTCCAGATCAGCTTCTGACGCTCCTCTCTGCGTCCTTCCATTCCACGCGCCGGGCAGCGGCTACTTCAACAGGACGGCGACGGCGGAGGGAGTGACGTCCAGGCGGTCGATACGGTGGCCCAGGTCGAAGGGCCTGCCGACGACGGCGTCGGGATACATCGGGATGAGGAAATTCTGAATCAGGAAGTCGAGCGTGCGGCCGTCGATGGTAATTCCCGAGATCTCCACACGCTGGATATCGACGGTGGCGCGGCCCGCCGAGGAGCGGACCCGGGCGGTGACCGTGACGGGGCGCTCGCCGTCCAGGAGCTTCGACATGAGCCACCCCGGCTGCCGGCCGGTGGAACGCTCCAGTTTGCCGAAGTCGATCAGTGCGTCGCCGGTGGCCAAGTTGCGCTCGGCTACGCGCAATTGGGGATTGCGCACACCCGCCGGCGCTTCCCTGGCGACCCACGCGTTAAGTTCCGGGAAGGTGAGGACGACCCGCGTCCCGGAACGCAGGCTGCCGGCCTCGATGGAGTCGATCTTCTGTTTGGCGGAGGCGTAGTCGTTGTATGAGGCGCCGGCAAGGGAGGCGGCGAGGAACAGGATCGAAATAGCACACAATCGGCGGCTCACGGTAGGTTGGACGCTGGCGACAAGGTAAGGGTTGCCGGCGCTAGCGCGAAACGACCCACACCTTGTGGAAGAATCCACACCCGGGATATCGGCGGCGGCATGGTTCAACTGGGGACACCCCGGTAGTGGATTTAAATCCAATGAGATAGGCCGATAAGGTGGCAACGGCGGTCGGCTTGCTCGGAGATTTCCGGAGTTTCTTATGCCGATACCTGTTTTGGCTGGCGTAGCGGTCCTTCTGGCCGGGGTGGCGGTGTGGAGGTTGGGCGGCGCCTGGTGGAAGTACCGCGGAAAGCGTGTCGTCACGTGCCCCGAAACCAAGCGTCCGGCGGGTGTGGTAGTGGACGCCGCGCACGCCGCGGCTACCGTATTCGGCAAGGCTCCGGAACTGCGGCTCAGCGAGTGTTCGCGCTGGCCGGAAAAGGCGGGATGCGGGCAGGAATGCCTGAGCGAAGTGCGGGAATCCGGGGCCGACTGCCTGGTGCGCAACATCATCGCCAAATGGTACCGCGACAGGAGCTGTGCCGCTTGCGGGCAGCTAATCGGCGAAATCGACTGGACCGGGAGCCGTCCCGCGCTACTGGTTGCCGATCAGGTAAGTGTGGAGTGGAACCAGATTCCGACCGATCAGTTGGTGGGGACTCTGGCGGTTGCGTTGCCAATCTGCTTCACCTGCCACACGGCGAATAAGCTGGTCAAGGAGCACCCGGAACTGGTGACGGACCGGCATCGCGCTGGCCTTTGAGGTAGTCTCTACGAGGTCTTTTACATTGAAATTGGTTCTGTTTTGCTTCCTGCTGGGCGTTTTTCCCGGCTGGAACGAAACGCGGGGTGCAACGTTTGCCCCCATCACACTGTACACGCAGTATGAACAGGCGCCCCCTGAAGGCGTGCAGGAAGCACTTCAGGCTGAAGTGGAATCCATCATGGCGCACATTGGACTTCACTTCGAGTGGCGCGATCTGGCCAAGACGGCCGGACACGAAGTTTCGGCGGAGCTGGCGGTGGTCTCCTTTAAGGGAAGGTGCGACACCGTGGGCTTGGTGGGGCATACCAAATTCGAAGGCGCATTGGGCTGGACCCACGTCAGCGACGGGCAGATTTTGCCGTTCACGGACGTCGCTTGCGACCGCGTTCGGGAGTTCCTGCAGGCGGGGCTTTTGACGTTCCCGGTGGAGGATCGGGAAGAAAAATACGGGCGGGCGCTGGGCCGCGTACTGGCCCATGAGCTCTACCATATCTTCGCCAACACCATGCATCACGGGTCGGTGGGCGTGGCCAAGGAAAGCTATAGCGTGCTGGATCTGCTGTCGGACGACTTCCAATTCCAGGCCAAGGAAACCAGGATGTTGCAGACCAGCCGCCCGAAACCCGCGGTCGAGACCACGGCGGGAACCATGTAGCATGCGCTCGTGGCCCAGACGCAGCGCCTGTCCTAGGACGACGTCGCGCCGGCCATCTGAGCCATCATTTGGCGGGCATATTCGGCGGCATCCCAAAAGGCTTTCCGCATGTGTTCGGCGGAGGGCGTCTGGCCGGCCGTCCATTCGCCAGTCTCGTAGGCCAGAACGCAATCCAGCACGGCGCCCAGTTCGCCCTCGCGCTGCAAGAGCGCGCGTTTGAAGCGGATATCGATGGGAAGCGGCTCCACCAGCGATGCCAGCGGCTCATTGAAGACGGAATCGAGGGTGCTCAAAAGGCCCGTGATATAGGATTCCGGGGCGGAACAGTGTAACGACGCGCCGATGAGTTCGCACATGCGCGCGCGCAGCAGGGAGGCCTCCAGATAACCCGCCGGGCAATCGTCGTTGCGGGAGAGCACCAGGAGCGTGGCCCAACGGCAAACGAAATCCATGCCGAGCATGATGACGGCCTGGGCCGGCGAGCGGATCTCGCTGCGCCGCCGGTGGAGCGCCGAATTGGCGAGGCGCAGCAGACCATAGGTGAGCGGCGCGTCGCGCTCGATGGTGGCGGCGATCATCCCGGGGGAACTTTCCAGGTTGGTGCATTCGCTGAGAAGCGAGAGCACACTCAGCCGGTTAGAGGGGATGCGGCGGCCGGAAAGCACTTCGGGACGGCGCAGGTAGTAGCCCTGGAAGAGTTCGCAGCCCATTTTGCGGCACCATCGGAACTCGGCCTCCGATTCGATTTTCTCGGCGACAATGCTCACGGGGTAAGGGCGCAGCAGGTTGAACTGTTCCTGAAAACCTCCAGCGCCCAGCGCCTGCAAATCGAGCTTCACATATTGGGCCAGCTCGATCATGGGAATCAGTTCCTCGGAATAAACGAAATCGTCCAGAGCGATGCGGTAGTTGAGGCTTTTCAAGTGGCCCAAAGCAGCCAGCGTGTCAGGATCGGCGGCGACATCCTCCAGCACTTCCACCACGCAGCGGTCGGCCGGCAGGATCGGGTCCAGGGTGAGAAGGTGGCGCGTGTGATTGATGAACACCGGCTGCAGCGGGGAGACCGCAGGCAGGCCGATCTCCAGGAATGCCTTGAGCATGACCTCGGCGCTCGCCTGATCGGCATCCTGGAAACGCGCGGAAGTGTCTCCGGCCGCGCCGCGATAGAGCAGTTCGTAGGCCAGAATCTCGCGCTTGGGTCCGTAGATGGGCTGCCGGCCCAGGTAGACGGTAGTTTCCGCCAGATGCTTTGCCAGACTCTCCATCCTACCTACTGACATCGACCCGTTTCCGCTTTCCTTGAATGCGGGGAGGAACCGGGTGCCAGGGGAGCCGTGGCGCCGAAATCAGACCGTCTTCACCTTCAACATGGTGTAGGAGTGCGGCGGGAAGGTATAGCGCAGGCGGCGCGCTTCGGCGGAGGCACTGCGCTCCACCGTCTTCACCGGGGCCTGATCGAAATCGTTCTCCGATTTTATGTCGGGGCCGGTGACTTCGGAAACCGCCACCGGGCCGGAGAACTGCTTGTCCTCAAGTTCGAATTCGGCGGTCAACGGCTGATCGCGGTGCCGGTTGACGGCGTTCAGCACCAGTTGCCCGTTGTCGAGCGCGGCCGAAACGTCCAGGTACGGCACGTCGTCGAAACGGCTGCTCTTGTACTTGGGGCTGTCCACGAAAAGCTGTAGGGCTTTGCCTTTGGCGTGGTTGGCGAACAGCGCCAGGGGATGGTAAATGGTTTGCAGAAAGAGGCCCTTGTCATTGCTGAATATCGGCGCGATGACGTTCACCAGTTGCGCCATGTTGGCGATCTTTACAATGTGCGCATGGTTGACGAAAGAGTTTAGGAAAGTGGCGACTACCAGCGCGTCTTCCAGGTTGTAGTGCTCCTCCAGGATGCGCCGGCCGCGCTCCTTTTCGCCGCCGCGGGCGCGGTACCAGACATTCCATTCGTCCCAGGCGATGTGGATTTTGCGGTTGCCGGGCTGCCCGGAGAGGGCCGCGTCGATAATGCCCTCGGCCGTCTTGGTGCGCTGGTCCAGCTCCATGGAACTGGCCATGAAGTCGCCGAAATCGTTGCCGCGGTTGCCGACATAGAGGTGCAGCGAGAGATAATCGGCGTGCTGGCGGAGGTACTCCAGCACCGTGCGGTTCCACGCCGTCCAGTCGCTCCCCGGGCCGAAGTTGGAACTGCCGGCGGCAATCAGTTTGACCGAGGGGTCGGTCCACTTCATCAGCTTGGCGGCTTCCAGGGCGAACTTGCCGTAGTCCTCGGCGCTGCGGTGCCCCATTTGCCACGGGCCATCCATCTCGTTGCCCAGGCCCCAGAACTTGACCTTCCACGGATCGCGGCGGCCGTTCTGGCGGCGCAGGCGGGTCATGGCGGTATCTTCGCCGGAATTGCAGTACTCCACCCACTGCTGGGCATCGGTCCAGCTGCCGGTGCCCAGGTTGGCGCAGATGTAGGGCTGCGCGCCCAGCATCTCCACATAGTTGAGGAATTCGTGGGTGCCGAAGCGGTTGCTCTCCACCGTGCCCCACGCCATTTCAAGCCGCGGCGGACGCTGCTCCCGCGGACCGATGCCGTCGCGCCAGTGGTAGTTGGAAGAGAAGTTGCCCCCAGGCCAGCGCAGCAGCGTCACGTTGAGCTTGCGGGCGGCTTCCAACACGTCCTTGCGGAAGCCGTTGGCATCGGATAACGGCGACTTCTCTTCGAAGATGCCGCCGTCGATGCAGCGGCCGAGGTGCTCGATGAAGTTGCCATACAGCAGGGGATCGATCTCTCCGATGACGCGCTCGGTATCGATTTTGATGCGCGCGCGCAGCGCCGCCGGCTGGCCGCGCAGGATATAGGGCGCGCCCGCCAGGGTGAGTGCGAACTTGCGTCGTGACAGTCTCAAGTTGTGACGATAAACCACGGCCCTGTTGAAGTCAATCGCGGTGGCATAAGGGGGTGCCCTCTGGGCCGCCTTGTGCATCCGAGCGCCAGCTCGGACGTTTCTTCTCCCCGCATGGACATATACTGAATTTGTG
>PLDO01000659.1 GCA_003136215.1 Bryobacterales bacterium | reverse complement strand
AAAGCGCCTGCCCCACCACTGCAAACACACGGCAGGAGGGAATGACCTGCGAAAGCGCCTGCCCCACCGCCGTGGTGGCGCAGGCGGTTCCGCCTGCGTGTCATTGCAAAGCAGATCCCGATTGTGGTTTTCATGGCTAGCGCCCTCTCCTTCCGCCCGACTGGGCGCCGCCCGCGGGCACCGTCGCCAGCACCACCTCGTTGGCGGTCACCAGGTACGCCTTGGCGGCGCGCTGGATATCGGCGGCGGTGACGGCCAGTTGCAGGTCGCTGTCGGTGTTCACTTTGTTGGGGTCGTTAAAGACTGCGGCGGCATCGGCCAGCGCCTGCGCGCGGTTCAGCGCGGTGAGGCGCGATTCGGCGCCGCGGCGGATGTTGATGCGCACGCGCGCCAACTCCTTATCGGTGACCGGTTCGGCGTGCAGGCGGGCGATCTCCTCGCCGATGAGCCCTTCCACTTCCTCGGGTGTCTTGCCGGGGCGCAGGGTGGCGGAGATGTGGAACATCCCGGGACCCACCCGGCGATCGGTATTGCAGGAGACGTTGGTCACCAGTTCCTTCTCCTGGACCAGTTTTAGGTAGAGGCGCGAGTTGTTTCCGCCCCCGCCTCCGCGCCCGCCGAAGCCTCCGCCGCCGCCCAGAATCTGCGCAGCCGACATAAGCGCGCGCGCCTCGGGGGTATCGGAGGGCGGAATGCGCCAGGCGAGGTCGATGCGCGTGAGGCGCGCCAGCGGGTCGTCCAGCTTGCCGCGGCGTTCGCCGTTCCTGGCAGGCTCAGTGAGGTCGGCCGGAACCGGCGGGGTTTGCCGCGGGATGTTGCCGAAATATTTCTTGACCTTGGCCAGCGTGTCCTTGGTATCCAGATCGCCCACCAGGGCGACCACGGCGTTGTTGGGCGCGTAATAGGTCTTGAAGAACTGCTTCACGTCGTCCACCGAGGCGGCGTCGAGATCCGCCATGGACCCGATCACGGAGTGATGGTAGGCGAAATTGTCGTAGACCAGCTCTTCGAGTTTCTCGGACGTGTTGCCATAAGCCATGTTATCGCCGCTGAGGCGGCGCTCCTCTTTCACCGCCTGACGCTGGTTCTCCAGGTTCTCCCGGGTGATTACCAGGCCGCGCATGCGGTCGGCCTCCAGGAAAAGGCCGAGATCGAGCTGATTCCTGGGCAGCACCTCGAAGTAGGACGTGCGGTCGGTATTGGTGGTGCCGTTGGAATTGCCGCCGTTGGTGAAGATCAGGAAATCCAGTTCGCCCATGCCGACGTTCTCGGAGCCTTTGAACATCATGTGCTCGAAGAGGTGGGCGAAGCCGGTGCGGCCCGGCCGTTCGTCCTTGGAGCCGACCTTGTAAGCGACGGCGATGGCGTATACCGGGGCGTAGTGGTCCTCGGAGATGAGGACGCGGAGTCCGTTATCGAGCCTGGTGTCGGTGAACTTGATCTTCGGAATAGCGGACGGCGCCTGTTGCGCAATCGCGCCGGCGGCGCAGGCCAGTAGGGCGAGCAGTTTCATGAAGGCTCCCGATGGAAACCTTATAGTACACGGTGGCGCTCAAACCGTAAGGGTTGAACGGTCTTGCGCCGCAACCCTTTTGATTTCTGTAAGCCGAAAAAGCAAAACCGTAAGGGTTGAACGGTTTTCAGTAGGACAGGCCATCGTTTTTTGTGGCCTGTCAATGCCTCGGAAAGGCCAGAGTGTTGACAGGCGACAAAAGGCGATCGCCTGTCCTACTAGTTCACCGGCAGCGTGGACGCCTTGGTGGTAGCGCCGTTGATGGTCAGGGTGATCGGCACCGTACCGGCGGAGATGCCTGTGGGGACGTAGGCGTTCACCTGGTAGAGAGCCGAAAAACCGGGGGCGAGTCCGCTGAACTGGACCGTCGCCTGCTGGCCGCCAATGTTGACGACCGGGGTCCCTTTGGTGGTCGCTAGCGTCGTGCCGGAGGCGAATTCGCCGCTGGCCGGCCCGCCTGTCACGGGGCCCAGGCCGTTCATGTACAACTGCACGAGCCCGCCGCGTTTGACGGGATTGGCGGCCGACACAATCGCGTAGTTCTGGTCAAGGGCGTCGGCGATGCCGGAGTTCTCCAGGAATGCCGGCGCGGTATCGGCCAGCGGCACCGTGACCACGTTGCCGTACGAATAGCCGTATAGCGTCACTTTGACCTGCGCCGAAGTCTGGCCCTGGAGTTCCCAGGGCACCTGCACGTTCACCTGTAATGGGCTGACGTACGTCAGGTATCCCGGCACGCTGAGCTTGGCCGAAGGGACGTCGAAGCTGACCGTGACGCCGTCCAGCGTGAGCGGCAGCGCATAAGGCGCGAGCGCGCCGGTCACCGGGTCGGTATATTCGCAGAGGTTGGTTCCGAAGATGGAAATGTACGAGCCGGGTGCGATAGGAGTCTTGAAGGAGCCGCCATCCACCACGCCGCCGGCGGAAATGGTGGGTACCGCGCGGATGCCGCCGGAGAAGTCGTTGCTGAAACCTCCGGGACCGCCATAGCTGGCGGTTACGTTGACCGTGGAGGTGGGGGTGGAGCCGAGCAGCATATCCGCATAGGCCACGCCGTAAGCATCCGTGGGGCAGGTCACACTGGTGGTGGAACTGGCAGGCGAACAGGCCGGTTCGCCTGCCTGGCTGCGCAGCGTGACAGTGCCGCGCGGCGAAACCGCGTAGGTCACCGAGGCGCCGGCCACCGGCACGCCCCACTGGTCCACTATCTTGACGGCGACATCGCCGGCATCCTGGCCCACATTGCCGTCCGGGCTGCCGAAGAGCGGGATGAAATTCGGACTGCTGCCGTCGCCTGCCAGGAACAGGTACGGGACGCGCAGCGAGACGCCGGAGCCTTGCAGCGTGACCCCGCCGGAATAGGCTCCGCCCTTGGGGACGCTGCCGCCCAGCACCACGTTGAAGGTGCCCGTGGCGCCTGCGGCCACCGTGACCGAGGTCTTGTCGGTGGTGACGGTAGTCCCGGTGACTGCCGCTGCCGCTGACACCGCGACGGCCAGGGTTACCGAGGCCGTGCTGCTATTGGTGATCTGGACCTGCTTGGTGATGGGCAGCTTGCTGGCGGACGTCAGAATGCCGAAGTTGAGCGTCGTGGTGGCGGGAGGTTTCGCCGGCGCCGGGACATCGATCACCTGAAGCGTGACGTTGGCGTTCGCCGCCAGACCGGCATCCAGGCGGCCGGCGCCCAGCCACCTCACGTCCACGGTGGAGAGAGGTCCCCACGCCCCATCGTCGGTAGTGACATCCTGCGCGGCGGTATTGACCAGCGCCGATTTGATCTGGGCGACCGTATAGTTCGGATGGGCCTGTTTGACCAGGGCTGCCGCGCCGCTCACCAGGGGTGTCGCGAAACTGGTGCCGTCGGCGGCGGCGTAGCCGTTGGTGCTATATAAATCGCCCTGTGGATCGTACTGTTGCGCAGCCATGTACATGCCCGAGTAGGGGTACAAGTAGGAATCGTTCGGGTCCGGCATTAGATTAGTATCCAGCCCGCCGGTGGCCACGATTTCGGGCTTGATGGCGCCATCGCCGGCATTCGGCCCGAACGAGGAGTAACTGGCCAGTTGATTGGCCAGCACGGGCGGAGAGAATCCCACGGTCTGGCTGTAGGTATTGATGTCCACCTCGATGCCGGCCAGATCGATGGTGACGCTCAGCCCCGGATGCGCCGCCAGGTAGTTCTTGAGCGCGACGCCGTCGGCATTGGAAAGGCCGACCACCGGTCCGTTGAATGCGTCGACGGTCTCAATGGCGAAGGTGGGAGTGAGCGGCGGAGAATCGGACGACATGAACAGGATCATGCCGACGGCGCCGGCATCCTGCGCGTTGCCGGCCTTCACGTCGAAAGTGCAGGCGCCGGAGGTGGGGCCGCGCTGCACCAGGGCGAAAGCGCCGTTCAGCGAACCGGGCGTGAGCGCGTTGCAGGCGAATGCATCTCCCGCCGTGGCGGCGTCCACCAGCGGCGCCGTGTTGCCGCCATAGGCGGAAGGATAGAAGTAAGAGTCGCTCGGGATGGCGGTAATGTTCGTCAGGTTGGAGGGCACGCCGGAGCCCAGCACCTTCACGCTGGGAGCCATGCCGTGGGAATTGGTGGTAGCGCCGACGCCGATCACCGAGGGCGCCGTGGCGGGCGAGGAGATGGTGTTGAAGGAGGGATAGTTGTAGCCATCGGAACCGCCGTTACCGGCGGCGACCACCACCACGGCCGTCTTGGCCGCGTTCTCGAACGCGGTGGCCAGCACATCGCACGGCGTGCCGGCGGGCGCGCCGCAAGCTGCGCCGGTATCCAGCGCTCCGGTGAGCGCAATGCCGCCGCTGGACATGCTGATCACGTCCATGCCGTCGAGTATGGCGTCGTTGAGGGCGGTAACCCAGACATCCTCCGGCGGATTTTCGTTGACGTAGGGCGATCCCCAGATCTTGTAATTGCCCACCCAGGCCTTGGGCGCCATGCCGGAAAAGGTCACGCTGCCGGTATTGGTATTGCCGGCGGCGGCGGACGCCACAGCCGTTCCGTGGCCGATGCGGTCGCGCGGCGAGTAGTCGTCGGGTATCGAATCGACGGCCGGGTTGTTGGGGTTGCTCTCGTTGCCCACTACAATCTGGCTGACGTAGCTGCGCGCCACAATCACTTTGGTGTTGGTGTAGTTGCAGGCGTCGGCGCTGCCGCTGCACTTGGGGAATCCGGAGGGGTAGGCCAGCGAGGAGTCCTGAAACGCCGGGTGGTTCTGGTCGATGCCGGTGTCGAGGATGGCGATCTTGATGCCCGCCCCTGCTTTGGACTGTCCGCCTACCAGGTTCCACGCGGTGGGAGCGTTCATCAGTTGGGTGGCCTTGTTGAGCTCCATATGCATCACCCGCATGGGACGCACGCCGAGCACGCCCGGGATGGCGGCCAACTCGGCGACCCGTTCGGGCGGTGCGGAAACGAACACCGCGTTCAGCACTTCCGACACGGAACTGATGACATTCACGCCCCGGCGCGCCAACTCCTGATGTACCGCACTCTGCGCCTGCGCCACCTGCCGGCGGTAGCCATCGGCGGCGGCGGTGTGCATCGCCTCGCGCGTCACGAACCGGGAAGCGACGGGTTCGTCCTGTAGAATCAACGCGTAGCGATTACGCGCATATTGGCCGAAGCTGGGCACTACGGCGACCGAGGCGGCCACCAGAATCATCAAAGTTCGTGAGAGGCGATCTACAGACATAATTCTCCAGACGTAACGATTTGATTCAGGTTTCCTTTGATAAGATGCGGCAAAATGCCGCCTGTGGGTCCGGAGCGGTCAACACACCCTACTTGAATCTCCGCTTATAGAAAAAGTCCACCCCGAACAGGCCGTTTTCTTCACGCAGCGCCACCGCCGACCACAGGCTGGAGAGCGCCCATTCCACCTGCACCACCTGCGGATTGCTCTGCGTCACATTCGTAATATAGGTGAAGGTGATCGCCGGCGTCACCTGCTGCTCCAGCGTAAGCCGCGCCTGCGGGTTGTTCCCCACGCCCGTGAGAGTAGGGTCGATGCGCAGCTTGCTGACCCCGAAAAAGCGCTGCAAGCGTCCCGCCACCGGATTGGCGATCGCCGAACCGAGCAGCGCCGACGCCCCCATCTGGTTCCACGATTGCGGCTCCGAACTCTGCTGGATGAGCAGCGACGGGTCCGAAGTGGGCGTCCGCCCGGTGGCCAATAGCGCCACAATCTCGCTGAATTGCAGCGGCGGGTCGCTGCGCGGCGTCAGGGTCAACTTGGTCAGCGGTCCGGAAATCGTCAGCGTGACATCGATGCCGCGCGCCTTGGTTTCCAGGTCGATATTCAGAATCGGCTCCACCTTCACCGGGTTATAGAACGAGATGCTCCCCTGGCTGAGCGTGTACTTGGTGCCGAAAAACGTCAGTTTCCCCTGCGTGATGTTGATGCGCCCGAGCACCGCCGGATTGCTCGCCGTGCCGCGCACCCGCAGGTTCGCTTCGGCCTGCAGGTTCTCCGTCAGCGAACTTTGCAACTGGATGTCGGGCGCGGTCTCGATCTGCACATCGAAACTCATGCCGCCCAGTATGCCCTTGCGCGCCGAGGGCGTCTGCACCGGCTCGGCGCTCTTGGCCAGCAGAGAACTGAAGTCGGATTGCAGATTGATGCCGGTGCGCAGGATGGTCAGGGTGCCGGAGAGCATGCTGCTGTCCGAGGTCCCGGTGAGATTCAGGTTGGCATTGGCCACCGTGCTGACGCCCTCCGGATAGCGCACGCGCACTTCGCGGGCGTTGGCGTGCAAGCGGAACACGATTTGCCCGCCGCCGTAGCTGGCGAAGCCCGAGAGATCGATCTGCCCGCCGCCGGTCTCGCCGCTCAGGTTCTGGATGGTGGCGCGGTCCTTGGTGAAAAGCACCGTGCCGCTCGCCTTGGAAATGCCGTTGGGCACATCCACGATGTTGAACGCCGCATCCTCGAACTTCATGCGGCCGTTGATCTGCGGGTCGCTGAACGAGCCGCGCACCGTGGCGTCGGTGGTCACCCCGCCGGAGGAGGCGAGGTCCTTGTCGAAATCCTGCAGGAAGCCGAGATCCAGCCGGCCATTCACGCGCAGGTCGAGCGGGTTCTTCTGTTCCGTCAAAACGCGCCCCGCGAGGTTGAGGTCGGTGCCGCGCCCCACCAGGTGCGCGCTCTCCACGGTGAG
>PLDO01000458.1 GCA_003136215.1 Bryobacterales bacterium | reverse complement strand
GTGGCATAAGGCTCTGCCTTGTGCATCCGCGCCGCAGGCGCGGACGGAAATGTACGGCGCCTCCGGAATGAGGCGACCGGCTGTGCCAGTCGCCTGCACAAGGCGGAGCCTTATGCCACGTTTCTGTTGCTTTCCGTTGAATCCTGCCTGTCCTCGGAATCGCGCAACTAATGTTATCAATTAGGTTAAAACCAACTAATTCAATAATTTACACTGGACCATCGAGGTCAAATCCTATCGTTTTGCGTACTTGTGTGGGATACTCACTTAGAGTACAGGCGCACAATCAAGCATGTCCCAGTTGGACGACGCAGTAGCGAGATACAATAAACTACTGGAGACCGGACCCCATAGCGACCTAGCATGGGCCGAGGCTCTGCACGAACGCATGGAGAGCACCAAGCTCTCGGCGGGCGGACGCCTGATTTGCCCCTTTCTGCGTCCCAACTTCATTACGCGGCGGCAATACGATTCGCTGGTCAAGACGGGCGAGTCCCTGATCTCGGCCATCGACCGCATGGAGCAGATGGTGCTGGCGAGTCCGGCGCTGCTGGCGCGCCTGGAACTACTGCCGGCGGAGAAGATGCTGGCGGCAATCGACCCCGGGTATCAGGCGCTCGAAGTGGCGGCGCGCCTGGATTCCCACCTGGCGAACGGGCATCTGCACTTCGTGCAATACAATGCGGATTCGCCGACCGGCGCGGGTTATGCCGACGCGCTGGCCGAATTATTCTGGGACATCCCTCCGGTGAAGGAATTGCGCAAGAAGTACAGCCTGGCGCGGGTGGGCAGCCGCAAGCACCTCCTGACGGCGCTTCTGAAATCGTATAAGCAGTTCGGCGGCGCCAAGAAGCCCAATATCGCGATTGTGGAGTTCCGGCACGCCTACGCGACCGGTCAGAGCGAGTACGAACTGTTCCGCGATTTCTTTCGCGACGAAGGCTACCTGGTGGAGATCGTGTCCCCGGAGCAACTGGAGTATCGCAACGGCGTGCTGCGCAAGGGTTCGTTCGACATCGACCTGGTGTACCGCCGGCTGGGCGTGCAGGAATTCCTGATCCGCTTCGATCTGACTCATCCGCTGGTGCAGGCCTATCGCGACCGCGCGGTGTGCGTGGTGAACAGCTTCCGCAGCGAACTGGCGCACAAGAAGGCGATGTTCGGCCTGTTGACCGACGAAACCATGACGGCCAAGTTTCCCACCGTGGAGCGCAAGGCGATCCGCGACCACGTGCCGTGGACGCGCCTGGTATCGGCCGCCAAGACCACCTACGACGAGAAGCTCATCGATCTGCCCGAGTTCATCACGCAGAACCGCCAACGCCTGGCGCTGAAGCCGAACGACGACTACAGCGACCAGCACACGTACTTCGGGTGGGAAATGGACAGCGCCGGCTGGGACCGCGCGCTCAAACAGGCGATGCGCTCGCCCTACGTGGTACAGGAGCGGGTGGAGCCGGTGAGATCGGTCTTCCCGTTAATGACCTACGGCCACCTGGAGTTTCGCGAAATGCAGGTGGACGTTCACCCGCACGCCTATCTGGGCAAGGTGCAAGGCTGCTCCAGCTGGCTTTCCATGGGAAAGACCGGCTTCTCCTCCGCCGCCGGCATCGTGCCGACTTTCATTCTGGATTCGAAATAGGGCAAGAGCCTCCGAGCTTCGCTCGGATGGACAAGGCGGAGCCTTATCCCACCGGGCGTATATCCGAACTGGCGCGGCGCCATGTTGTATGATGTCGTGGTGGACGACCCCTTGTCTCCCGCGCAGGCCCATGAGCAGCCGGTCTGGCTGTCCGGGGCGATTCTGACGATGCTCAACAAGGTCGTGTTTCCGACTCTGTGGATTACGGTCCTGGCATGGGTGGTGATCTGGGCATTCGTGACCTACGGCAGGATTTCCATCAAAGGCGGCTTCGGATTCATCGTCGTGTTTGTCATTGTCAGCACGGTTGCCATGATGTGGATGTCTGTGCGTCTGCAGCTGGTGGGTTACTGCGGGCGCGAGCTGATCGTCGCCAACTACCGGCGCGAGGCGCGGATCCCGTTCGAGCAGGTGGCGGCGGTGGAGTCGGTCTGGTGGTACCGTTCGCGGCTGGTGCGCATTCGCTTCCATCGCGCCACGCCGTTTGGCGACTGCGTGTACTACCTTCCGAAATGGGGGCCATCGCGCGGACTGTTCAGCAAGCCGGAAGAGGAGCTGAGGCGAGTGCTGGCCAGCGGCCCCATGCTATAACGTAGAGCGTGCAGACCGGCCGGCGCCAGAACAGTCTCCGATGGCTCCCCTATCTCTACGCGTTGCTGCTGTTCGCCGTCAACTTCGTCATCGCACGGCGGCTTTTCTCCACCGAGTTCACCCAGCACACCAGTTCGAACGAAGGCAGCTTCATGGCCATCAGCCGGTTCCTCGTGGAGCGGTGGCCGGATGTCCGCTGGTTTCCCTTCTGGCTCAATGGTGTGCCGTTTGAGAACACCTACTCCCCGCTCTTGCAAGTGATCGACGCCGTGGTCGCGAAGGCGGCGCATTGCAGCACGGCGCTCGCCTTTCATGCGGTTACCGCTTTCTTCTACTGCCTGGGCCCGGTCTGCCTGTTTCTCTTCGCATGGAAGGCGTCGAAACACCTGCACGCAGGCTTTCTGAGCGGCCTCCTCTACTCGCTGTATTCGCCCTCACTGCTGCTGCCGGCCGTGCGCGCCGATATTGGCAGCTGGCACAACGCGCGCAGGCTGCAGACCCTGGTGCACTACGGCGAAGGCGGCCACAACATGGTGCTCTGCCTGCTGCCGCTGGCGCTGCTATGCGCGTACCTGGCGGTCACGCGGCGCAAGTTCGTCTGGTATGTGACCACCGGCACTCTGCTGGGCGCGCTGGTCCTCACCAACGCATTCGCCGCGGTGGACCTGGGGATCGGCATGGCCATCATCGCCGCGGTGCAGCCTCCCGGCGGCCGCCTTCGCAGCCTGGCACTGTTGGCGGGCATCGGCGCCGCCGCCTATCTCTGGATCTCGCCGATTCTCACGCCCGATCTGGTTCGCACCATCCGCACGAAATCCCTACTGTCGGGCGGTTACCGGTACACGCCGCCGGTGGCCGGCGCCGCGCTGCTGGTTCTGGCGGCCGCCGCCGGCCTCTGGTATCTCACGCGGCATTGGGTCAACTGGTTCGACCGTTTTGTAATCCTCTTCTCTTACGTCTTCGTGGCCGTGCTGGTGCCGGCCCATTTCGCCAAAATCGCCATCCTGCCGCAGCCGGAGCGCTATCACCTGGAGATGGAAATGGGGCTCTGCCTGGCCCTGGTCTTCGGGGCCCGCCACCTGGTAGCGTTGGCGCATCCCCGGGTGCGTGCCGTCGCCCTGACGCTGTTCCTTGGGTTTCTGGCCTGGCAGACCCTGTGGTATCGCGACTATGCGGCGGGCCTCGTCCGCTCCATCGATATCACCCGGACCATCCAATACAAGACGGCCAGGTGGATCGACGGCAATCTCAAAGGGCTGCGCACCATGGTCTCGGGCGACCTGGGAACCTGGTTCAACGTCTTCACCGATAATCCGCAACTCAGTGCGGGACACGAGCCCTTCTCGCCGAACTGGGCGGCGGCAATCGCCGTCTACACCATTTATACCGGCGAGAACGCCGGAGACCGCGACGCGGAGTATTCCATCCTCTGGCTGAAGGCTTACGGCTGCCACGCCATTACGGTGCCTGGTCCGGAGAGCACGGAAGCGTTCAAGCCCTTCCGCAACCCGCGCAAGTTCGAGGGCGTGCTGCCGCTGCTGTGGCATGACGAAGACGATTCCATCTACGCCGTGCCCCAGCGCTCCAAGTCGCTGGCCCACGTAATTCCCGCCGATGCCGCGGTGACGCGGGAACCGGTTCACGGCCTCGATGTACCCGAGGTGGCTCGCTTCGTGGCGGCGATGGAGAATCCCGCGCTTCCGCTGGCCGATTTCTCCTGGCAGTCCGGCACGCATGCCCGCATTGCCGCGGAAGCGCATCCCGGCCAGGTTGTGGCGGTGCAGGTGACCTACGATCCGGGCTGGGTGGCGACGGCCAACGGGCGGCCGGCAGCCGTGACCCGCGATGGAATCGGGCTGATCACTTTGCATCCGTCATGCGATGGGCGGTGCGAGATCGAGCTGAGCTTCGATGGCGGCGCACAGCGAAAGATCTGCCTCGGACTGAGTGCGCTGGTAATGTTTGGCGTGGCAGCCGCCGGTGCGCTTGGCAGGCATCGCTCCAGCCTGCGCTAGCTTCACTTGTGGCGCCGGCACTCGTGCCGGCCGCGTCCCGACTCATCGGGACGCTTGCCGCGCGTCCAAAGCGTGTCCCGAGGAGTCGGGACACAGCAGACTGAGAGTCTGCGCCACGCCACAGACCGCTTAGCTTCGCCCCAGCAGACTCACCTGGGCATGTAGGTTCGCCACCCCCGCGGTGTAGCGCGAGTCGCTGACGGTGAAGGCGACGGCGTCCTCCAGCCAATCATGCCAGACGCCATCGGGATCGTGCGACGCGGCGGTGAGCGTGAACTCGCCCGGGCAGAGTTCGCACCAGAAGGCAAAGGCCAGTTCCAGCGTGTTGCCGGCGGCGCAGGGACCGAGCTTGAGCTGCTCCAGTTCCGTGTTGGTGCCGTACACATTGAGTCCGATGCGGGTGCGGATCATGATACCCACTACGGGATCGGCCACCGCCTCGCGGAAGCGCACGGCCACACGCACCACGGCGCGCTCGCCGCTGCGCCAGACCATGGTGGGCCTGCCATTCTCGCCAATGGTCTCGACGCGCAGGATCTCGGCGCGTCCGTCGCCGCGGCGGACTGTGGGAGCGAGCGGCGGGGTGACCGTTTCGCCCCAGTCGCGCAGGCGGGCGGCGACGTGCTTGCGATACTTGGCGAGCATTTCCTCGGGGTCGCCGCGGCCGGCGAGTTTGCCCTCTTGCAGCCACCAGACTTCGTCGGCGAGGCGGCGGATGAGTTCCTCTTCGTGCGACACCACGAGCGTGGTGACTCCGGCGCGGCGCATGCGGTCGAGCGCCACGGCGGCGCGCTCGCGGGTGACCAGGTCCTGCTGGCCGAAGGTGCGGTCGATGAGCAGGACCGGCACGGGCGCGAGATTCAGGGCATCGTCGGGGCCCAACAGGCGGACATCGCCGGACGTTTTTATGGTACCGGACGTGGGAGTTTCCAGTCCGGCGGCGAGCCGTAACAGGCGGCTTTTGCCGGAGCCGTTCTCGCCGATGATGCCGACCACGGTTCCGTCCGGCGCCACCACGTTCAGGTTGTCCAGCGGCGCGCTGGTGACGTTGCGAAATGCAAGCGACATAAACGTTAGAATAACAACTGCCACATGGAAGATCCTAAAGTATTAGAGCGCATGCGCGCCGACTGGAACGAGCGCGCCGGCGAAGACGCGTACTATTACGTCGCTTTCGGCCGCCGGGAGCAGGACGACGAGGAGTTTTTCTCCACCGCCAGCGACATTGTGAAGGGCCTGGTGTGGGACCTGAAACGCGTGCGCGGCAGGGATGCGGCGCTCGAAATCGGCTGCGGTCCGGGACGCCTGATGCGCCCGCTAAGCCGAAACTTCGGCGAAATCCACGGGGTGGACGTCTCCGACGAAATGATCCGCCTGGCCGGGGAGCGGCTGCGCGAAACGCCCAACGCGCACCCCCATCACAGCTCGGGTTCGGACCTGGCCCTGTTTCCAGACGATAAGTTCGACTTCGTCTATTCCTACGCCGTTTTCCAGCACATCCCCAGCCGCGAGGTAGTGTTCAGCTACCTGCGTGAGGCCAGGCGCGTGTTGAAGCCGGGCGGCATCCTGCGCTGCCAGATGAACGGGCTGCCGCCGCACGCCAAACAGTACGACACGTGGAGCGGCGTGCGCATCACGGAAGACGAGATCCGGCAATTCGCGCGCGAGCAGGACATGCAATTGCTGGTGGTGGAGCAGATCTGGACGCAGTACATGTGGATCACCTGCCGCAAGCGTCCCGCGGGCTGGAGCGCGTCATTGCCAGGACGGCGCGTGCCGCGCGCGTCGGTCATCCGCAAGATCAGCAACGCCCTGACCGGCGAAGCCGTGGCACCGGTGCGCGGGCCGCTGGCGGCGCTCTCGCTATGGGTGGAAGGGCTGCCGGACGAGGCCGACCTGAACCATATGACCGTCACCGCCGACGGCCTCGCGTGCCGTCTGATCTACATCGGCGAACCGGAAAAGGACGGCATCGCACAGGTGAATGTCGCGCTTCCCGAAGGTCTGCGCACCGGCATGGTGCCGGTGGAAATGGTGTGGCTGGGCCAGCCCGTCGCGGAGCCCGCATGGGTGCGGATCATGCCCGCCGGCCCCTCCGTGCCGCGCGTCACCACGATCGCCGACGGCATCAACATTCTTTCCGGGACGCGCATCGTCACGGGCTCGGTAAAGATCACCATGCACGAAGTGGGCGATGCCACGCAGTTCCACGCCACCATCGAAGGGCAGGGCGTGCTGGAAATCGAGAGCTTCTGCGCGGACCCGGTCTCCGAGCGCTGGGAATTCAATTTCCGGCTGCCGGAGAGGATCGCCGCGGGACCGCACGAAGTGCTGGTCAGTCTCGGCAAGCGCCATTTTGCGCCGTTAGCCATCGAGGTAGCGTAGTTGGGGCGGGCTCTGGCCGTGGGTCTGGTGGCGATCGCCGCCATATTGCTGCTGGCGCCCGGTTGGACTCTCCCGCCGCGCGGCAGGTTCCTGCAACTGGCGCCGGGGACGGTGGAAGTCCACACGGAGATGGTGCTGGAGGATGGCGCGGAAGTGCGCGGCGCGGCATCGGGTTCGGTGCTGCGGGCGGCGGCGGATTTTCACGGGCGGGCGCTGATCGTGGTGCGCGGCAGTCACGTGCTCTTGCACGATTTCACGGTGGATGGGAATCGCGCAACGCTGGAAACGCGCATGGGACTGCCGGGCGACGACATGCCGTTCGCGCGCTTCACCCCAGACAACGGCGTGCTGGCGGAGGGCGTTGGACAACTCACCATCCAGAATGTGAGCTTCCGGGAAATCGCCGGGTTCGCCGTGCTGGTGAGCCGGTCGCGGTACGTCGCGATCAATGGCGTGCGGGTGTCCGATAGCGGGTCGCGCAATGCGGCGGGCCGCAACAACACGACGGGCGGCATCCTGCTGGAAGAGGGCACGCGCGATTTCCGGGTGACGCACTGCGAGTTGCGCGACATTCGGGGCAACGGCATCTGGACGCACTCGCTCTACACGTCGCCGCGCAATGCCCGCGGCGTGCTGGCGGAGAATCGCTTCGACACGATCGGCCGCGACGCGCTGCAGGTGGGGCACGCCACCGAGGTGCGGGTGGAAGGAAATAGCGGAACGCGTATTGGCCATCCCGGGGAGGCGGCGGACGTGGAGGGGCGCGCCATCCCGGTGGGCGTGGACACGGCGGGCAATGTGGACCGCTCCGTTTACACGCGCAACCAGTTTTCCCGAATCGACGGCAAATGCATCGACCTGGACGGGTTTCACGATGGCGAAGTGAGCCGGAATGTCTGCGTGGATATCGCCGGGTATGGCATCGTCATGAACAATACCAATCCGGACATGGCGTCGCGCAACGTGCGGATGGAAGAGAATTTGCTGGACGGCGTGAAATACGGCGGCATCTTCGTCATTGGCACGGACAACGTGGTCCGGCGCAACCGCCTGCTGAATCTCAACACCGCGCACTGCGGCTGCGATTACACGGCGGGCGAGCCGGATATGTTCCGCAGCGGGATTTATTTGGGCAGGGGCGCGGAACGCCCCGCGCCGGCGCGCGGCAATCTGGTCGAGGAGAACGAAATCACGGGTTATCAAATGGACCGCCACTGCATCGGCGGCGCGCCCGGCATTTCTCCCGACTGGAATACAGTGCGGGGGAACCGGTGCAAGTAGGACAGACCATCGCCTTGCGTGGTCTGTCTCTCTTCGTCAAGCATAGGCAAGTTGACAGACGACAAGAGACGATCGTCTGTCCTACTTCTGCGCTCTCAGGGTCTCGATGGCTTTTTCGATCTGGCGATCGTGGCCGCCCAGGAAATCGGCGGGCGTGTTGTCCACGTAGACGTCGGGAGGCACGCCGTAGTTTTCCATATTCTCGCCCGAGGCGGTGAACACGCCGGCGCCGGGAGTGCGAATGGCCGAACCATCCAGCAGGGTGAACGAGCCGGTGCCGATCACCTGCCCCGAAGTCGGCACGCCGACCAGTTTGCCCAGCCCGAGCGAGCGGAAGCCATCGGGGAACATTTCGGCATCGCTGGCGGAGCGCTCGTTTTGCAGCACCACCATGGGGCCGAAGAAGGTGGAGCCGGGGCGCTTCACATCCAGCGAATCGCGCCCGCGCGTCACCTGGTAGGCCTTGCGCTGGTTGAGAATCTGGAGCAGTTCCTGGTCGATGCCGCCGCCTCCGTTGAAGCGCTGGTCGATGATCAGCGACTCCTTGTCCTGGTTCTCCAGCAGGTCGCGCTGGAATTTGGCGAGCGAGGGCGCGTCCATCGCCTTGATGTGCAGATAACCGATCTGGCCGTTGGTCAGTTTGGCGACCATCTGCTTGCGGTCTTCCACCCAGCGATCGTATTGCAGGTTGCCCATGGCGGCGCCGGTGAGCGGTTCCAGATCGATGGTCCAGGCGCCATCGGCGGCGGGCTTGGAATTCACCAGGAACTCGAACTTGCGGCCGGGCAGGATATTGAAGAGCTTCCAGTAGTTCTCGCTGGTCTTGAGCTCCTTTCCGTTGACGGAGAGGATGAAGTTGCCGGGGGCGAGTTTGACGTACTCGTGATCGGCGGGACCCTTGCGGTAGATGTAGCCGACCTTGTAGAAACCGCTGGCGTCGGGCTCCAGGTCGAAGCCCGGGTAGCGCGTGGCGATGGGTTCCTCGGGAGGGCCTTGGGTGGGCAGGCGGCTGCCGCCCGAAATGCCGGTGTGGGAGGCGTTCATATCGCCGATCATTTCCATGATGAGGTTGTGCAACTCCTCGCTATCGGCAATGTGGGGCAGCATGGCCTCGTACTTGTCCTTGGCCGCGGCCCAGTTGACGCCGTGCATGTTGGGATCGTAGAAGCGGTTCTTCATGACGCGCCAGGCTTCCTCGAAAACCTGGCGGTGTTCGGCGGGAATGTCGATCTCCATCCTGACGGAGAAGGGGATGCGCCGTGGCGCGGCGCCGGCGCCTGCCGTGCCGTTTGCGGGGGCGGCGGTGGGCGTGGCGCCGCCGCGTCCGCCGCGCCCGCCGGTGGCTGCCGCCGCCCCGGTGTCGGTCGCGGTGGCGCTGACGGCGAGCGTGTAGATGCCGCCGCCTTGCAGGAAATAAATGCTGCGGCTATCGCGGCCCCATTGCGGGGGATCGGCTCCGCCGAATCCGCCGCGTCCGCCGCGG
>PLDO01000456.1 GCA_003136215.1 Bryobacterales bacterium | reverse complement strand
GAGGCACGACAGACCACGAAAGGCGATGGTCTGTCCTACCCGCGGCAGCGCGTTGCTGATGGTGCTGTGGATTTCCGCCGCCCTTGCCGCCATCGCCTTCTCGCTGGCCAACACGGTGCGGGGAGAAACCGACCGCACCTCAACCGTTCTCGACGAGGTTCGCGGCTACTATCTGGCAACCGGCGCGGTGGACCGCGCCGCGGTCGAGTTGCTGTGGAGCGTCTCCGCAGAGAAGGACCGCAAAATCAAGCAAGGGTCGACCTGGGTGGACTACACCTTTCCCACCGGCACGGCCCACGTCGAACTCATTCCGGAAACGGCCAGGCTGGACGTGAACCAGGTTCCTCCGGACCGGTTAATGCGCCTCCTGCTGGCACTCGGCGTGGAGGCCTCCCCCGCCATGGAAATCACGCGCGGCATCGTTGCCCGGAGGAGCAGCGCCGGCGGCCAGCTTTCTCCGCTGCCGGGTCCGTCTTTTCCGCAACCCGGAGCGTCTTTGCAAGAGATAGAGGAATTACTTTCGGTGAGAGGCATTACCCCCGAGATCTTTTACGGCACTTATGTCCCGGCCCAGGGTGACCTCGCGCCGGGCCAGCCCCGGCTGATACGGCGCAGCGGTCTGGTGGACTGCCTGTCCGTGTTCGGCTCCAATGGCCAGGTGGATGCTAACACCGCCGACCCCGCGGTCCTGGCGGCGCTCGGATTGACGCCGGATGGCATCCAGATGCTGCTGCAAGAGCGCCGGATGGCGCCACTCACCGCGGAGCGCCTCGCCAAACTGGTGCCGGCGCTCGGTCCGTCCGCGCAGTGGCTGCGACTGGAGGGCAACTCCATCCTCACCATCCGCGCCACGGCGCGTGCGCGGCTGGCCAACGGTCAGCTTTCGGACATGAAGCGGACCGTGGCCGCCCTGGTCAAATACATGCCTGGCGGTTACCCTACCCCCATCCACATCCTGCGCTGGTACGACACCACGTGGAGTAACTAGGCGGACTATGGCCCAGGATTCCCGCACGTTCAAAGACCTCCGCAAGTTGCTCGCCTTCGGCTCCGGCGTGGGCCTGGAGATCGGCGCTACGGATCTCGAAGTCGCGGTGACGCGGGTACGCCCCAACAGGATCCAGGTGCTGGGCCGTTTGAGCATCGAAAACTACGCTACCCGCCCGGCGGCGGAGTGGGGCGCGGAGTACGCCCGGTTCCTTAAGGCCTCGGGCTCGGAACGCCTCAGCGCCACGGTCCTGCTGCCGCGGCGGGAGGTAATCGTACGGCAGATTGCTCTCCCCGGCGTGGCCGCCAAGGATATCGAGGGCGGGATCCGGTTCCAACTGGATACGCTCCATCCCTACGGCGAGGATGAAGTGGTGTGGGGTTGGTCGCCGCTCGCCTACGGTAGCGTTCTGGTGGGCATCGCGCTGCGCAGCACCGTGGAGCGTTATGTCGCCCTGTTCGTCGAGGCAGGCATCGCGGTGCGCAGCTTCACTTTTCCGGCGGCGGCGGTGCACGCCGGCATCCGGCTCAACGGCGTTGGGTTGGAGGGCGAGGGATTCGTGGCGTTGAGCCGCTCCGCCGGGGGCGCCGTGGAAGTTTACGGCGAAAGCCCGTCGCACCCGCTGTTCAGCGCGGAATTCGACCTGACCCCGCAGCGCGCCACCATGCTGGCGCTGTCGGAGTTGCGACTGGCGCCGGATACGCCTCCCAAAACCCTGGAAGAGATGTTACCGGTTCCGGCCGCCAATCCGGTGCAGAACGATCTTTCCCGCAATGCGCTGCCGTATGCGACGGCTCTGTCCGGGGCTTGTCCCCGGTTTGCTCCGGCGGCCAATATACTGCCGCCGGAGTATCGACGTTTCAACTCCCGCACGGTGTTCGTCCCGACTATGGTGCTGGCCGCCCTCCTTCTCCTGGTGGCCGGTTCCATGGCGGCGTACGCCTCCTGGAGCGAGAAACAGTACCTCAAGCAGATCGACGCCGGCATCGCCAGGCTGGAACCGCTGCACAAACGCGCCGATTCGCTGGACCGGGAAACCGAGCGCGCCCGCGCCCGCGCGCTGCTGCTCGACCAGTTCCGCAAACAGACGCGCATGGATCTCGACGCCCTCAACGAATTGACGCATCTGCTGGAACCGCCGGCCTGGAGCAACAACATCGATCTGGCACGCGACTCGGTGCGCATCGGCGGCGAGGCGCCGCAGACGGCGCCGCTGTTGAAGATCCTGGACGCATCTCCGTTCTTCGAGAAGACGGAGATTCAGATGGCAACGGGCCGGGCCAGTGGAGAGGCATTCCAGATTCGCACCCTCCGAAGGAGGGGCAAATGAACTTCGGAACGCTCGACCGCAAGACCGCCATCCTCTGGATCTCGGGCGTAGCCGTGATCCTGATCCTCCGGTTCTTCGTGCTGGCCGACCGGTCGCAGGGCGTGGTGGCGGCCTCCGAATCCGTGCCGATGGCGGAGAAGCGGCTGGAGCGGCTGCGCCAGATTGCGGCTACGGTCCCCGGCAAGGAAGCTCTCATGAAGCAGGCCTCCGGCGAACTGGAATCGCGCGAGAAGGGGATGCTCAAGGCGGATACCAGCGCGCAGGCGCAGGCCCAGTTGCAGGACCTGCTCCACAAAGTGGGCGCGGCCAATGGAATCGACATCCGCGGCGTGGAAGAAGCTCGCGTCAAGCCCTTCGGCAACGATTATGGCGAGGCTGCGGTGACGGTTCGCTTCTCCTGCCTGATCGAGCAACTGGTGAACCTGCTGGCGGCACTGGCCAACCAGCCGGAACTGCTCTCCACCAGCGAGATCCAGATCACGGGAAGCGCCGACAAGAACAAGGTCATCCAGGTGCGGCTGACGCTCTCCGGCGTGGTGTCCAGGAAATTGACCCTGGAGAAAAAAACCGGGGGCGCGTTGTGAATCGCAAATTGGTGCTGTTGAATGCCGTGCTGGCGCTGATCGTGATTTATGGCGGCGTCCAGCTGCGCAACCAATACAAGGCGGCGAAAGCGCGCGAAGCCGCGCTCGCGCGGACGCGTGTTTCCGCCACCCCGGCACCGCCCTTCGTCCCGCTGGCCGGCGACCCGCCGGTGCTGCCGTCGGGCTATAAGGACGTGGCGATGAAGGACCTGTTTCATCCTTCGCGCAACCCCGACGTGCCGGTGGAATTGCCGCCTCCGCCACCCCCGCCCCCGCCTATGCCGGCCCTGCCGACCTTTCACGGGCAGATGAATCTGGGGGATGGACCCATGGCGCTGCTTGTGGAAAAGCCCGGGATGGAGGAGAAAGCGATTAAACCGGGGGACACCATCGGCCAATTCAAGCTGGTGGACGTCAATACTAGTGACATCACTTTCGCCTGGACGTTTAACGGCGAGTTGGTGCGGCGTTCGTTGCGCGAGTTGGCGGATAAGACGCCCGCGGCCGCGGCGCCGGATGCACGGTCTTCGGCGCCGGCAGCCAGCGCGCCGGTGGCGCCTCCGCCGGCGGCCAGATCGGCGCTGGGACCCGGCGAGATCACGCCGTACGGGACGAAGACGTGCCAGCCCAACGACAGCACGCCGGAAGGCGCCGTGGTGAACGGCTTCCGAAAGGTGTCGTTTACCACGCCCTTCGGCAAAAGCTGCCTGTGGGAAGCAGTGAAATAGGACTGAAAGAAAGATCGAATATGAAACTGATTTTGGTAGTCATCGTTTCCGCCCTGGCGCTTTCGGCCGCGGGCTCGCAGAGCGAACAGAAGCCGGCGCCGGCGCCCAAGGCAGCGCCAAATGCCGCCGCCTCCACCCCTCCGGCGGGCATTCCAGCAGACGCGGTAAAGGGCGCCGACGGCCTTTACCACTACACCGATCCTCAGGGCAGGAAGTGGGTTTACGGGAAGACGCCATTTGGGATCTCACGCGGAGAAGACACTGGGGAACGCGCCGCCGCAAAATCGGCCGCCAGCATCGCCACGGGAATCAAGGCCACGGAAGATGGCGACATCGTGCGGTTCGAGCGGCTCGGGCCATTCGGCGTCTCGAAATGGGAAAAGAAGACGACGGACCTGGACGAGGTCGAAAAGGCCGCTCTCGAGAACTCCCGGGCCGCCAGCAAGACTGCTTCGAAACAGGACTGATCATGCGCCTCTCGTTCGTTCTTCGGTTGATCCTGGCAGCCAGTGCATCCGGCGCGTTGCTGACGGCACAAGTCACTCCCGGTCTCCGTGTGCCCGTTGGCCCCGGCGTCCCGGAGGAGCAGCAACCGGCTAAGCCGACGGCGCCACCGCCGGGTCAGCCGCAACCGGGACAAGCCGCGGCCCAACCGGCCACCCAACCACAAAGCGCCCCTGCGTCGAGCACCCGGCAACTCACCAATAACGGGGCGTTCATGATGCCCAACGCCTCGCTGACCGAGATGATCGCTCTGCTGGCCGAGCGGCTGAAGATCAACTACATCCTCGACCCGGGGGTCAAGGGCACGGTGTCCCTGTTCACCTACGGGGAAGTCAAGCCGGTGGAATACATGCCGCTGTTGGAAACCATCCTGCGAGTGAATGGCGCAGCCATGGTGAAGGTGGGAGATACGTATCGCATCGTGCCGGTGAACCGCATTAACCAGCTGCCGCTCTCGCCGATGGTCAACAGCGATCCCAAGACGCTGCCGGACGATGAGCGCATGGTGATGAACCTGATCTTCCTGAAGTACGCCACCGCTGGGGAAATCCAAAACCTGGTGAAGCCCTTCCTGGGGGAAGGCGCGTTTGTGAGCGTGTACGAGCCGGCCAACCTGCTGTTGATTGAGGACAACGCGCGCAGCATGAAGCGCACCATGGATCTGATCGCCCTGTTCGACAGCGACCAGTTCGCCGGACAGCGCGTGCGGTTGTTCGAAGTGGAGAATAGCCGTCCAAGCGACTTGCAGAAGGAGTTGGACATGGTCTTCAAGGCCTACTCCCTTTCCGACAAAGCCGCGGGTTCGGTGAAATTCATTCCGGTTGACCGCATCAACACGATTATCGCGGTGGCGCCGAATCCAGGGATTTTCACCCAGGTGGAGAACTGGATCGGCAAGCTGGATATCGCCGTGAAGGCTTCGGCGGGTTCGGTCAACAGCTACGTTTACCGGCTCAAGTACGGGCGGGCCGACACGGTGGCGATGGCCATCATGGCGCTTTACAGTGGCAATCCGTTCGCCATGATGGCCATGAGCGCGATGATGAACCAGACCAGCGGCGCGGGAGGCATGGGCGGCGGCCTCGGCACGGGAGGCATGGGCGGCGGCGGCCAGTTCGGCAGCGGCCAGATGGGCGGGATGGGCGGGATGGGCGCGTTACCCCCAAAATAAAAAAGGAGAA
>PLDO01000426.1 GCA_003136215.1 Bryobacterales bacterium | reverse complement strand
ATCGGCGCCAATACCGCCATCTTTTCCCTGGTCAACGGAGTCCTCCTCAGAGCCCCCGATTTTCCCCACCCGGAGCGCCTCGTGGCGCTCACTCAGTGGGCTCCCAAACTGCTTAAGTCGTACCCCGCGCTGCCCATCAACATCGCCATCTACGCCGAGTGGCGCAAGCAAATCACCAGCTTCGAGAGCATCGGCATCGCCCGCGACAGCGTCTTCAATCTCACCGGCGGCGGCCAGCCCGAACAGGTCAAGGGAGCCACCGTCTCGGCCACGCTGTTTCCAGTGCTAGGGGTACAGCCTTCGTTAGGCCGCGCCTTCACGGAAGAGGAAGATCAGTCAGGGCACGATCAGGTCGCGATCCTCGCCGATTCCCTGTGGCGCCGGCGCTATCAAGCCGACCCAGCCATTGTCGGCCGCAAGATCTTGCTCGATGGCAAGCCCCACGAAATCGTCGGTGTTCTGCCGGTGTCGTTCCATTTCCCGCGCGCCGAGCAGCTCGGCGCACGCGCCGACAGCGGGGAGTTAGAAATCTATAAACCCCTGGGCTACGAGTCCGCCGACCTCCAACTCCACATGGGCGATTTGAACTATTGGACCACCGCACGCCTCCGTCCCGGGGTCTCGCCCGCCAAGGCGCAGGCCGAGCTCAACGTGGTGCATGCCGCCATCAACCGGCACCTCGAGGGAGATTTCGATCTCCACGCCACACTGACTCCGCTTCAGGAGCGGATGGTCGGCGACGTCCGGCAGGGACTCGTCCTGCTGATGGCGGCGGTCGGCGCCGTGCTCCTTGTGCTCTGCGTCAATCTGGCCAACCTCTCGCTGGCGCGCGCCGCCGGCCGTGCGCGCGATTCGGCCATACGCACCGCCCTCGGCGCCAGCCGCGGACGCCTGCTTGGCCAATCCATCGTCGAGAGCACCATCCTGGCGCTGGCCGGCGGAGCGCTCGGTGTAGTCCTCGCCTACTGGGGACTGCACGCCCTGCTCGCCGCCGCGCCCATCGATTTGCCGCGTCTGAACGAAGTCCATATCGACGCCCGGGTGCTGCTCTTCGCCCTGGCCATCTCGCTGCTTACCGGCCTGATTTTCGGCGCGTTTCCGGCCCTGCGCAGCCTGCACTCCGGCCCCATGGAAGCCCTCAAATCGAGCGGCCGCGGCAACACCGAGGGCCGCCGCGGGTTGCGCGTGCGCAGCGTCCTGGTCAGCCTCGAAGTGGGACTCAGCGCCGCGCTGCTCGTCACCGCCGGGCTCCTCATCGCCAGCTTCGTGCGCCTCATGGCCGTCGACAGGGGTTTCCAGGTGGATCGCGTGCTCGCCATGGACCTCTCGCTGCTCTCCACCAAGTACCCCAAGACAGCCGAGCGGGCCGCGTTCTTCCAGCGTGTGCTGGACAAAGCCGCGGCCATGCCCGGTGTACAGAATGTCTCGCTCGTGTCGGCCCTGCCCCTGACCGGGGAAACCTGGATCGATATCGTGGGCACCGAACATGACACCCGGCCGCTGATCGAGTTGCCAAGCACCAACGTGCGATTCATCAGCCCCGGGTACTTCCGGACCCTGCGCGTCGGCCTGCAGGGCGGCCGCGATTTCGAAGAGCGCGATCGCTCTGGCAAGGTCACCATCATTTCCGCCAGCCTGGCACAACGGTTATGGGGCCGGGAGAATCCCATTGGCCGCAAGATGAAGAGCAACGACACGCTGGTGGAAGTGGTCGGTGTGACGCCCGATTTTCGCAGTACCAGCCTGGATAAGGAACCGGTCAACATGCTCTACATCCCTTACTGGCAACGCCCGCGCCTGGGCTCGTCCCTGCTGGTGCGCACGTCCATGGACCCGCGCGGCATCGCCAACGCGCTGCGCAGCGCCATCTGGCAGATCGACGGCGAAGTCACCGTGCCGGAAGTACGCACGCTGGACGAAGTTCTGTCGCGATCGGTGGCGCAGCGCCGCTTCCAGATGCTGTTGGTGGCGCTCTTCGCGCTGGCCGCGCTTGCGCTGGCGGCCTTCGGCACTTACGGAGTGCTCTCCTATGCCGTGACCCGCCGCACGGGCGAGATGGGCATCCGCATGGCGCTCGGCGCGCAGCGGCGCGACGTCCTCGGCATGGTGCTGCGCCAGGGCATGACGCCGGTGCTCGCCGGTCTGGCTGCCGGGGCAGCCTCGGCCGTGGTCATCGGGCGCTTTGTGGAGAGCCTGCTCTTCCAGGTGAGCCCGCGCGATCCGCTGGCATTCGCCGTTTCGGGGGCCGTACTGCTGGTCGTCTCGGTGGCAGCCTGCATAGTCCCGGCGCGCCGCGCCACCCGCGTCAGCCCCATCGAAGCCCTGCGCTTTGAGTAGTGATAGAATGCGTCTTAAATGGCTTCCTTCATCCAGAACCAGTTCGAACAGAATATCGTCACCACCAGCGTGGACCACGTGTTCAACTGGGCGCGCGAATCGTCCATCTGGCCGCTGACCTTCGGTCTGGCGTGCTGCGCCATCGAGATGATCGCCGCCAGCACCTCGCGTTTCGATATCGCCCGCTTCGGCGCCGAGGTTTTCCGTCCCAGCCCGCGGCAGAGCGACCTGATGATCGTCGCCGGCACCGTCACGCTGAAGATGGCGCCCGTGCTGAAGCGCATCTGGGACCAGATGCCGGACCCGAAATGGTGCATCTCCATGGGAGCTTGCTCGAGCGTGGGCGGACCCTTTAACACCTACGCCGTGCTGCAGGGCGTGGATAAGATCGTGCCGGTCGATGTCTACCTCACGGGGTGCCCGCCGCGGCCGGAGAATCTCTTCTACGCGTTGATGAAGTTGCAGGACAAGATCGACCAGATGACGACGCTGGTCAAGCGGCCCACCGAAGTCAGGCTGGATGAATCCATGCTGGCCAACTTCAAGTCGCAGGTCCGCATCGCGCAGACCCAGAACCCCTTATAAATCGTGTTCTACAGGGACTCCGAGAAAATCTACCGCGTGAGCGAGCTCGACGCTTTCCCCTGGCTGGTGCACGGCTTTGGAACGCGGCTGGCCGATATCCCCGCCAGCTTCGCGCAGCTCGCCACACTGAAACAGATCCATTCCGCATCGTGCGTTGCCGCCGAGGGGCGGCCCGGCCTGCTCGGAGAAGGCGATGCGCTGCTGGAAAACCAGAACGGCAGCGTGGTGGCCGTAAAGACCGCGGATTGCATCCCTGTTCTGCTGGTGGACGAGCGCCTTCGCGCGGTGGCCGCGGTACACGCCGGTTGGCGCGGCACCGTGGCGCGGATCGCGGCGGAAGCCGTTGCCGCCATGGGCCGGCGCTTCGGAACGCGCGCCAAAGACTTGCATGCGGCCATCGGCCCGGGCATCGGGAAGTGCTGCTACGAGGTGGGCGCGGAGGTGGCTGCGCGGTTCGGAGGGCAGGGAAGAGGGCACATCGACCTGGCGGACGCCAATCGCCGGCAACTGGAAGAACTCGGCGTAACCGGGCGGCACATCTACGCGTCGAATTTGTGCACCATGTGCGGCGGCGAGGAGTTTTTTTCGTTCCGGCGCGACCAGGATGCGGCCGGCCGCATGTATTCGTTTGCCGGAATCCGATAAGCCGCGCCCGGGACGACCCCGCCACGCGCGGTACATTATTAAAGAGAGGCGAGTGCATGTTCACGTGGATCTGCCCGCAATGCGGGAAAGAAGTTCCCCCGGCCTACAACGACTGTCCGGATTGCTCCAAGAAGGCCGCGGCCGGCGGCGACCCGGCGCAGGCCCAGCCGCCGGTAGCGGCGCAGCCGGCATACGCGCCACCGCCGCCGCCCGCG
>PLDO01000451.1 GCA_003136215.1 Bryobacterales bacterium | reverse complement strand
ACCAGCCCGAAGCCTACATTCCGGCCAGCGACGTCTACATCGAAAAGGATGCCACCGTCAACGACGAGTTGGACAAGCTCCGCCTGGCCGCCACCAAGAGCCTCTTCGAGCGCCGCGATTGCGTGATCGTCTCCAGCGTCAGCTGCATCTACGGCCTGGGATCGCCCGAGGCCTATTACGGCATGCTGCTCATGCTGGAAAAGGGCCAGCGCATCTCGCGCAATCAGATTGTCACCAGGCTGGTGGAGATCCTCTATGAGCGCAACGACACGGATTTCAAACGCGGCACCTTCCGTGTGCGCGGCGACGTGATCGAGGTTTTCCCCACTTACGACGACGATGCCTACCGCATCGAGCTATGGGGCGACGAGGTGGAAAACCTCTCGCAGATCGACCCCCTCCTCGGCCAGGTCAAACAGACCTACCAGCGCCTGCCGATCTATCCCAAAACCCATTACGTGATGTCGGCCGCCACCAAGGAAGCTGCCATGGACAGCATCCGCAACGAGTTGGAGTGGTGGCGCGGGGAACTGCAGAAGCAGGGCAAGCTCATCGAGGCGCAGCGCCTGCAGCAGCGCACCATGTTCGATCTCGAAATGATGAAGGAGATCGGCTACTGCCACGGCATCGANNTCCGGCCGCCTGCCGGGCGAAGCGCCGCCCACCCTGCTCGATTACCTGCCCCACGATGCCCTCATGTTTCTGGATGAAAGCCACCAGACGGTTCCGCAACTGCACGGCATGTACCATGGCGACCGCTCGCGCAAGGAAGTGCTGGTGGCCCACGGGTTCCGCATGCCGAGCGCGCTCGACAACCGTCCGCTTACCTTCGAGGAATTCGAGCACCGCGTCAATCAGCTGGTCTATGTGTCCGCCACGCCGGGTCCTTACGAGCTCACCAAGACCGCCGGCGTGGTGGTGGAGCAGATCATCCGACCCACCGGTTTGCTGGACCCTACCGTGGAGATCCGCCCCGTCAAGGGACAGGTGGACGACCTGCTCCACCAGATCCACGCCCGCGTGGAGAACAATCAACGCGTGCTCGTCACCACTCTCACCAAGCGCATGGCGGAGGACCTGGCGGAGTATTATTCCGAGGTGGGCGTGCGCTGCCGCTACCTGCACTCGGAGGTTTCCACCCTGGACCGCATCCGCATCCTGCGCGACCTGCGGCGCGGCGAGTACGACGTGTTGATCGGCATCAACCTGCTGCGCGAAGGCCTCGATCTGCCCGAGGTCTCGCTGGTCGCGATTCTCGATGCCGATAAAGAAGGCTTCCTGCGTTCCTGGGGCGCGCTGATTCAAACCATGGGGCGCGCCGCGCGCCACGTGGAGGGACACGCCATCCTGTATGCCGACGTGATGACCGACAGCATGCGGAGGGCGCTGTCGGAGACTGCGCGCCGCCGCCAGACGCAACTGGAGTACAACGAGCGCAATCACATCACTCCACAATCCATCATCAAGCCCATCGATATGAGCCTGGTGGCGGTGGCCGAGGGCGACTACGTCACGGTCCCGCTGGAAGTGGACGAAGAGGTGGACAACCTGACGCCCGAGCAGCGCCAGCGCTTCATCGGCGAACTCGAAGAGCGCATGCGCGAAGCCGCCCGCAAGTTCGAGTTCGAAAAAGCAGCGCAATTACGCGATCGGGTGAAGGCGCTCAAGCTGCCGGCATAGGGCTCAACTCAATGAAAGCTCCAGCACTATAATGTAGAGGAGAGACCGATGGAGAGAATCACATTAGAATCCATTCCGATCATGATGGGGCAGGAGGATGACGGTCGTTGGTGGGCCGACATCGAGTCGATGCCTGGCGTGATGGCATACGGAGCAACTCGCGAGTCGGCGATTGTGGCCGTGCGCGCACTCGCGCTTCGCGTTGCCGCCGATTGCATCGATCACGGCGAGGATGTTCCCGAACCTTTCACTAAGGTCTTTTCGGTGGCATGAGTCACTGGAGATCGGTAAAGCCGAAGCAACTGTTGACTGCTCTGCTGCGGATCGGATGGGAGGTCGCTTGGCAAAAGGGTTCTCATCGCCGTCTCAGGCGGGCCGGGTGGCCCAACTACACGTTTGCATTCCACGACAGCGAGGAAGTCGGTCCTGGGCTTCTCGCGCAGATCGCCAAGAAGACCGGGCTGAAGCCGGAAGATCTGTAGCCAGCCTCACCTCACCTCTGGAACATCGAGACTCCCGCGATTCCCGCCGCCCCCGCCTCCACGCATTCCGCGGCATTTTCGCGCGTGATTCCGCCGAGCGCAAGCACCGGAATCGTAACGGCGCGCACCGCTTCGCGCAGTTGCCCGATGCCCAGAGCCGGTCCGTATCCCGCTTTCGAGACCACCGGAAAAATCGGGCTGAACACGGCAAAGTCGGCGCCTTCCGCGTCGGCGCGGCGCAATTCTTCCACCGTATGCGTGGAGACGCCGATGAGAAACCCCGGCGGCACGATGGCGCGCAGAACCCGCGGCGCCACCGAATCTCCACTCAGGTGGACGCCGTGCGCCCGCGCCGCCAGCGCGATATCGGCGCGCGAATTCACCAGGATGCGCGTGCCGTGAGGGTTGGGGAGCGTCAGAATGCGGCGCACCAGCGCGCACAAATCACGCGCCCCCAGGTCCTTCTCGCGGACCTGAATCCGCTCCACGCCGTCCCGCAGCGCGCGTTCCACGAACCCCAGCAGGGCTTCCGCGCCCCCGGCGGCGTGCCGGTCCGTGATGTAATAGCGCAGCATCAGGCGGGCTCGTAGTAGCGCTCGCCGGCGCACCCGCGGCACAGCGCGCGCCCTTCGCATACCACCTCGCGGCGGAAACTCACGCTTTCGCCGCACTGCGCGCAGATCACGCCCGGCGCCCTGTAGCCGGGCAGATCTTCGGCGCCAAGCGTCACGCGCACCCACTCAATATGGAATAGCTCCTCGTCCGGCATCTCCCGGTAGGCGCGCATTTGGTGTTGATTGGGGCCGGCAATCTCCGGGTAGAGAGCGCGTGCGCGTTCCTTCGCGCTCTCCCGCGCGGCAATCCGCACCGCGCGATTCTCCTGGAGGTCGCAGAAGGTTGCCGCCGCCTTGCCGAAGTCGCGAAACTTCAGCGCGCGTTTCCCCAGACGGCAGCCCGTCACCACGCCGATGGCGTCGGTCATGCACCGGTCGATTTCGACGATGCTGATCAGGCGCTTCCGGTCCTTGCCCGACGGGTCGTCCAGGCCGAGCAGTTTCACCCCAACGAGCGCCATGCGAAGCCCCAGAATCTGGCCCGCGCACAGGTGGCCGTGGGCCAGGGCGGCCAGCAGTTCATATTCGGCGAGAGGCTGCAAGGGCATGGGTCAAAACACACGCAGCGCGGCGGGCGGAAACTCCACCTGCCACCCCTTATTATCCTTCTGCCGGGCGTATTCCTCGCGCGAGATCTCCGCCGCGATGCCGCCGGCAAACTCCAGGCGCACCGTGCGGGGGCGCTCCGTCATGCGCAACAGGTTGACCTCCACGAAGTTGACGCCCGCCTCCAACTCGGCGGAGTGCACGCGCACATCTTCCGCGCGGATCCCCACCCAGACGTGGTCGCCTTTGAAATGGCCCTTCAAGTAAGGGCCATTGAGCGCGAAGCCTTCAGACTCCAGACGGCTCTGGTTGCGCCCCGGGTCCAGCGCTGCGATGGTCGCCGGATACAGGTTCGATATCCCCACGAGACGCGCCGCCTCTACCGATTCCGGCCGCTCGATCACCTCGCGCGCCGGCCCGCAGGCCACCAGCCGGCCGCCCTCCAGCAGCGCCAGTCGGTCCGCCAAACTGTAGCAGAGTCCGAGGTCGCCGATGACCCACAAGACCGGGCCGTCGAAGGCCTCGCGTACCAGGCGCAGCAGCCCTTCATCGGCGCCTCGATCGTCCACCAGCAGCACTTTCGGCTCCGTCATCAGCGCGCGCGCCACCTCGGCGCGCAGCCGGCGCGCGACCTGGAGACCGCGCGGGCGCATCTCCAGCGCGTCCGCCAGTTCGAAGCGCTCTAGCATTTGGGCTACCCGCTTGTGGCGCTCCAGCCGCGCCCAGCGGCCGGCGGCAAACAGCAGGTTCTGCCGCACCGTGAGGTGAGGGAACAACCCATCGCGAGGGCCAACCCATCCGCACGAGCGGCGGCGCGGCGGCAGATTGACGCGCGATTCGGCGTCGAACACGATCGCGTCGGCAATCAGGATGCGTCCCCGCTCGGGACGCGCGAAGCCTGCGATGGCTGCGAGGATGGCCGTTTTCCCCGCCCCCGCGGGACCATGCAGGGCCGTGATCCCGCCGGGCAGGGGCAGATCGATATCGAGGCGGGGGCTGCCGATGCGTGCGTGCGTCATAGGGCGGCCACGACGCTCCACTCCACCAGCACGCGCACAAAGCCGAGGGCGGCGGCCGCCAGGATTGGCCGCCAGCCAAGCGGCAGCATCACGCGCCAGAAAATCCGCCATTCGGTGGAACCCAGGCTGCGCGCCGCATCGCCGTAGTCCCGGTTCAACTCCTGCAAACGCCTGCGGGAGCCGAGCACAACCGGCGGCAGCGCCGCTATTACCCCGGCCGCGGCGCCGGCCTGCCACGGAAACGCCGGCCGGAGAAGGACCCACGCCAGAATCACCGCCGGCGTCGCCAGCAACAGCGCCAGCAGACCGAGAACGGCCTTGCGGCCGGTGAATTCCCGCGTTGCCACGCGGTACGCCATCCACAGCCCGATGCCTAACGCGCCCGCCGTCGCCAGCCCGGCGACACGAAGGCTGAGCCACAGCGGCGGCCAATTGAGGGTCATAAGGACTCTCAATTATAGCCAGTCGCATACGGCTCCGCCTTGTGCAAATGGTGGGGCGGGCNNGCTTTAGCCTGCCATTCGCAGGCGGAACCGCCTGCGCCACCAGGTCGTGCCGCGCGTGCCTGCCGTTGGTGGGGCATGCTTAGCCTGCCCATCTGCGCCGTTTTTTCGCCGCCTATAGCTGTCGCATCCGCGCGCTGAAATGCCTTAGGAACGGCGGCGCCTCCAAAATCTCCATTCCGCGGATACTCTCCTTGTGCCCGTTCACTTCCAGAATCGCCTCCACTACGTAATCGATGTGGCTCTGCGTGTACACCCGCCGCGGAATCGCCAGGCGCAGCAGTTCGTGGCGCGCCGCCTCGCCGAACATCAGGCTGCCAATCTCCACGCTGCGAATGCCGGCGTGGCGGTAAAGTTCCACCGCCAGCGCCTGCCCCGGAAACTGCGCCGCCGGAATGTGCGGCAGCATGCGCGCCGCGTCGATATAGATGGCGTGGCCTCCGGGCGGCTCCACAATCGGCACCCCGTGATCCGCAATGTGGCGGCCCAGGTAGCCCGTGGAGGCGATCCGGTAGCGCAGATAATCCTCGTCGAGCACTTCTTCCAAACCCACCGCGATGGCGTCCAGGTCGCGCCCCGCCAGGCCGCCGTAGGTGGGAAAGCCCTCGGTCAGAATCAGCAGGTTGGTCTGCTCGAGGAATACCCGGTCGTCGTTGGTGCAGAGCAGCCCGCCGATGTTGGCGAAGGCGTCCTTCTTGGCGGAGAATGTGCACCCATCGGCCAGCCGGAACATCTTTTGGGCGATTTGCTTCGGCGTCCAGTCCGCGTAGCCCGCCTCGCGCTCCCGGATGAACCAGGCGTTTTCCGCGAAGCGGCAGGCGTCCAGATACAGCGGGATGCCATGCCGCGCGCACACCGCCTTGACCGCCTCGATATTGGCCATCGATACGGGCTGCCCCCCGCCGGAGTTGTTGGTGACCGTCAGCATCACCAGCGGAATCTTGGCCGCGCCCTCCGCCCGGATCAACGCTTCCAGGCCTCCCACATCCATGTTGCCCTTGAAATCGAGGAGCGCCTGCGTGTCGCGCGCTTCCGCAATGGGCAGGTCCACGGCGCGCGCGCCGCTATATTCCACGTTGGCGCGCGTGGTGTCGAAATGCGTGTTGGAAGGCACCAGGTGCCCCGGCTTGCACATCACCGTGAACAGGATGCGCTCCGCCGCGCGCCCCTGGTGGGTCGGCACCATGTGGCGGAACCCCGTCAGCGCGTCGGCCACCCGCTTGAGGCGGAAGAAGCTCTCGCTGCCGGCGTAGCTTTCGTCGCCGCGCATCACCGCCGCCCACTGCTCCGTGGACATCGCGCTGGTGCCCGAATCGGTCAGCAGGTCGATCAGGATGTGGCGGGCGTCAATCAGGAAGAGGTTAAAGCCGGCGGCTTCGAGATGACCCTGACGTTCCGCCGGCGTGGTGTGGCGCAGCGGCTCCACGCTCTTGATGCGAAATGGTTCGATGATGGTGCGCACGTCCGGATTATCGCACCCGGCGCGGTAGCGCTCGCCGCTTACTGCTCGATCAGGAACTGCACGCGATTGCTTTCCACCCCGTCGGCCGTGATGTACAGCTCGGCCGGGCCGGAATTGTTGATGGCCGGCAACTGCACTTCGATCACGTAGATGCCGACGAAGCCGCCGGCCAGCGTGGCGCGCGTAACCGGCACCGGAGCGCCGTTCACGAAGGCTCGGATGGTGGCCGCTACCGCGGGCGGATTGTCCACCTGCGCCGCCAGTCCTGCCGGCCACTCCGGAGTCACCTTGCCAAGCCCGGTGGCGGAGACCAGCAGGCGCGCGCCGGGATGCGCCGATTTGCGGGCGTCCAGCAGCAAGCCGGTCTCGGCATCCTGCAGGATGGGCGTGCCGTCCAGCCCCACAAAAATCGCCGGCGAAACCGGCTGCACCTGCATTCCCAGCCGCACGTCGCCATTTCCGGTGGCCAGCGCCAGCGTGACGTTGGGCCCGACGGCGTCGAACGGTACTTGAATCTGCGAGGCATCGTCCGCGGCGGCCAGCACCGGATAGTCCAGATTGCCGCCGCGCGCCGACGTCACCCGCCCGCCGATCACGGAGAGCAGAGATCCCGGCGCGGCCGCGCGCGTGCTGAAATCCGCCGCGCTGACCAGCCGCAGATTGCGCAGGCGATGGGGCGCCGCCGTGGCGTAGACGCCGTAACCCTCCACGGCCGCGTAAAGTTGAATGCCCGCCGCGTCCAGCCGCACGTCGGTCGCGCCCGCCCCGGCCGGCAAACGGTCCGACAGGCTGATCCAGTTGACGTTCGGAGTGCCCGCATTGTCCAGGTCCATCTGCGCCCAGAAAACACCGCGGTCCGTGGCGAGGTACACCGCGCCCGCCGCACGCTCCCCGGTCACCGCATGCGCCGGCGCGTTCGGCAGGTTGGAATCCAGCGCGTCCCAGAATGTGCCGGAGTTGAAGGTGCGCAACACGTGGGGAGCATTCGCTCCGCCCAAGGCTGCCAGCGCCACACCCGGCTGCGCGGGGTCCACGAAGATGCGTTCCACCGGTCCGGAGGCGCGGCCGGTATCCGTCGGCAGGAAGCTCGCGCCGTCATCCCGCGAAATCAGAATCCGGCCGTCGGCGGTCCCCAGGTACACCGTCCGCTCGCTCCGGCCATACGCCGTCGCCAGTACGCCGGCACGCTCGGAATACAACCCGAGGCGCGCCGCTTCGCTGGCCATGCGGTTGTCCTCCACCGGCTGCCACACCGTCCCGCCCGGCGGCAGTTCCACAGCGCCCATCGTGTCGATTTCCGCGCGCGTGCCCGCCGTGCCGCCCGGCGTCGCCAGAATTCGTTGCACCCGCAAGTTGGGCAGGAGTTCGTTCAGCCCCGCCCAGGAGAGCCCGCCATCCAGCGAGCGCCACACGCCGAAATCGTTGGCCACCACGATCTGATCCTGGTTGGCCGGGGATATCGCCACGCTGCGCTGCCCCAAGCCGATCACCGATTCCGTCTTGAAGGCGGTCAGGTTAGCCCAACTGCGCCCGCCGTCGTCGGAGCGGAACAGGTGGCTGCCCATCGCGTAGACCCGGCCGAAAGCCGACGCCACCAGGCGCGCTCCGTTTTCCGGAGTTCGGACCACCTGAGGCGACGGCTGCATCGCCGGTTCCACCACATTCAGACCCGGCAGCCAAACCTCGTAATCGGAAGTCTCGAAGACCTTGCCGGTGCGCGTGCGAGCGTAGAGTGTGCCGCCACTGTCGGAAAACCAGACTTTGTCCACCGGACCGGTGGCCGGCGAGGCCAGCAGCAGGTCTACCGCGGAATTGCCCACTCTCCGCCAGTTGGTGCTCTGCGCGGGCGCCAAACCTGCCAGCGCCAGCAGCAAAACCGCGCCGCCCACTGCCCTTCGGACTGTTCCCTTATGACACACTGTCGAGTCCCATTCTACCTTACTTATCGGCTTACCGCATGAATCAAGCTACTGAATTCAATCGATTTGTTATCGAAGGTTCATCTTCGGTCCCCTATTTGCAATGCAGGTTTGGTGCTAGACTATTTCTAGCGTACGACTATGCTTAGGCGACTTACGTCCGTGCGGGCCGTGCACACGCTGCTGATTGCGGCCTCGCTCGCGGTGTGGTTGAACCCGTTGTACGCGCAATGCGTTGCGCCCGCGCAGTCGTTAGGCACCGGCGCCATGGTGCTGATTCAGTCGGGCGATGTTTCCAAACAGGGAGACCGCGCCGGATACCGCCTCACCATTCCACCTTGCGGCATCGTCAACCAGCAGCAGGTGATCAAGACCGGTCCCGATGGCTACGCTAAGCTTCAGGTGTCGGACGGCAGCACGTTCGAGGTTTTCCCCAACTCCGAAGTCACCTTCCGCAAGACGTACGGTATCGGCGATCTTTTGAATGTGTGGATGGGTAAGGTCAAAGTTTATATCCAGCACTTCCCCGGCGTTCCGAATCCAAATAACGTCACCACGCCCACCGCATTGATTTCGGTGCGCGGCACGATTTTCGATGTCGAGGTGCAGGATCTCGAAGGCACCACTTTCGTCACCCTCGATGAAGGCATCGTCGACGTCCGCCATCTCCAGGTGGCGTCCAGGATCATCCGCTTGAACCCCGGCGAATCCGTCCAGGTTCTACCGAACACGCCCTTGGCGGCATTGCCCCACGATAAGGGCGTGATCCTTCGCCAGGCGATGCGCTCCTTGGAAGACGCGTTCCGCCAGGCGGTCTACCAGCGACCGGGCGGCACCGGCGCCGGCGGGACTTCCACCGGACCGGTAGGCTCCTCCGGCGGCGCGCAGGGCGACAAGGGCAAGAATACCGGCACTACCACTGGAACCGGCACTGGAAACACCGGTACCGGCGCACCCACGGGCGCGCCCACCGCTCCGCCCCCACCGCCTCCGGGCGGCGGCGGCGATTAGTATCGCAACCCCCGCGGTACGCTGGTCCGCTTCAGCCGGGCTTTATGGGCTTGCCGGCTCACTCCGCGTGATAGATTGAAACTGTGCGGCTGACCATCCTTCTCTGTCTCTGTGCCGCCCCGGCATATGCCCAGGCGCCATCTTCGAACCCGCCCGCCGCCGGCCTGGAGCCGGCGTGGGATATTGCCGTCGTGTTAAAGGAGATGAGCGCCAGCGCCGCTCGCCTTCTGCCGGTGCTCGATCAGCTTGACGCCCCGGCTTGGGTGGCCAAGGGAGCCAGCGAAACCTACCTCGCTCAACTGGACTCCAGCAGGCAGCAGACGCGCGCCCTGGCCGGCGATGCCATCGCGCTGGCGCGTAATCCGGACAAGCTCTCCCTCGCGCTGCAAATGTTTTTCCGTATGCAAGGTGTGGAGGCCATGCTCAACTCGCTGCAGGAAGGCGCGCGCCAATACCAGTCGCCGAAAATCGCCCAGTCGCTGGCCGCCGTGTATGCCGAAGGCGGCGTCAACCGGGAACGTTTCCGCAGCTACATCGTCAACCTCGCCGCCGAGCGCGAACGCCAGTTCGAAGTTATGGATCGCGAGGCCCAACGCTGCCGCGCGAC
>PLDO01000076.1 GCA_003136215.1 Bryobacterales bacterium | reverse complement strand
ACGGGGTGGACATTATTCAATCCGCGGGCCCGGCCTGCCAGGAAGAACAGTGGCCCAAGGCGGAGAGAGTCCGTTTCGTCATCCGGTTCGTGCGCTCCCTCTACCAGTTCGTCGTGATCGACATGGGGCGCCTCAGTCCGTTTTCCTCCCGAATCGCCGAAGAGGTCGACCGCCTGCACCTGGTCAGTACGTGCGACGTACTGGGACTCAATGAGGCGAAGGGGACGGCGAACGCGCTGTGCCAGGCCGGATTCGACCGCGACCGGTTACCGCTGGTTCTCAACCAGACGCCAAAGTCGCCCGGTTTCGCGATCCGCGAACTGGAGAAAGTCCTGGGTTTGCGAGTGGAAATCATGCTGCCGGAAAGCCGCGGGGACTTCACGAATGCCGCGCTGGACGGAAAGCGGCTGGGCGAAAGCCGGCCATTCCAGAAACACGTCGCTGAGTTCGCCGCCAGTATCGCCGGCGTAAAGCAGGATATCCAACCGCCGAAGACCCTTTTCTCCTTTCTCCCCGGAGCCCTCCGTCGTGCAACAACAACCCCTTAACGGCCACCCGTCAAGCGAGGCGTGCCCGAGCGGCCACGCCACGCTCGCCCCGCCGCCGTTCATGGCTTCGCGGGAAGAGGCTTTGCGGGAGAGCGAGGCGAACTTCCGCGAGTTCTTCGACTGTGTTCCGGTGGCATATCACGAATTGGACATGGCGGGCGTCGTGCGCCGGGTGAACCGGGCCGAATGCGCCCTGCTTGGCTACCAGGCGGGCGAGATGTTGGGCCGGCCGGTATGGGATTTCGTCGCTCGGACGGAGCGGGAGGCCAGCCGAGAGGCGCTCTGCCGGAAACTGTCCGGGGAACAACCTCTGGAACCTCACCAGCGCCGTTACCTCCGGCGCGACGGCGGTGAGCTGTGCATCGAAATCAACGACAGCCTGGTGCGCAACGCGGCGGGCGGGACAACCGGCATTCGCACCGCCCTGCTGGACATCACCGAACGCAGGCGCATGGCGGAAGCCTTGGAGTGCCATGCCGAAAAGCTCGCCCGGTCGAATGCGGATATGGAGCGCTTCGTTTATGTGGCCTCGCACGACCTTCAGGAGCCGCTCCGCATGGTGGCCAGCTTCACGCAACTGCTCGCCAAGCGTTACTCCGGCAAACTGGATGAGACGGCCGACCAGTACATCGAATTTGCCGTGGATGGCGCCAAGCGCATGCAGCAGTTGATCGTTGACCTGCTGGCGTATTCCCGCGTCAACAGCAAGGAACTCAACATCCGCCAAGCCGACAGTGAGGCGTTGTTAGCGTCAGCTATGCAGAATCTGCGGGATGCGATCGAGGAGAGCGGTGCTTTCGTCGAGTGCGATCAACTGCCGGAGGTCTGGGTGGACAAGGCGCAATTCATCCAGTTGTTCCAAGACCTGCTCGGCAATGCCATCAAGTTCAGGCGCAAGGAAGCCCCCCTCCGGATCCACATTTCCGCGAAGGACACCGGCGCGGAGTGGCGGTTTTCCGTCCAGGATAACGGCATCGGAATCGACCCCCGGCATTCCGACCGGATCTTCCAGATCTTCCAGCGCCTGCACACCAGGGCGGAATACCCCGGCACCGGGATCGGGCTCGCGGTCTGCCAGAAGATCGCCGAGCGTCACGGGGGCGAGATTTGGGTGGAATCCAAGCCCGGGGTGGGATCCACCTTTCGTTTCACAATCCCGAAACCCGGGAACTCGAAGTAGCCGATGAGCGCACAAATCAGACCAGCCGAGATTCTGTTGATTGAAGACAACCCCGGAGATGTGGAGTTGATCCGTGAAGCCCTGCAATTCGGGAGAGTGCTGAACCGCATCAGCGTGGTGACCGACGGCGAAGCGGCCCTGGCCTTCTTGAATCGCACCCGCGGCTTCGAAACCGCCGCGCGCCCCGACCTGATTCTGCTGGATCTCAATCTCCCCAGGAAGGACGGGTTCGAGGTTCTAAAGGAGGTCAAGGAGCATCGGGATTTGAGCAGCGTTCCAGTGGTGATCCTGACCAGTTCCCAGGCCGACCGCGACATACTGAAGAGCTACAACCTCCACGCGAATTGTTTCATCTCAAAGCCGGTCGACGTGGACGAGTTTCTCAACACAGTTCGCTCCATGGGCGAATTCTGGCTCTCGATCGTCAAGTTGCCGCCAGGCGGATAGGCCCCGGTCAGGCCGAGGTGGCGTTCAGCACCGCAGACAGATTAACCGGCATAGGAGACAACATGGACATAACGGATTTCGAACGATCCCGGAAGTTCCCGTTTTTCGTACGTCAGATTCCGGACAAAGCAATTGCATCCATCAGATCGAGCATGAAGCTTGTGTGGGGTTTCTGGAGGGCGGAGGAGGGGCAGGACCTCATTGAGTACACCCTGTTCCTGGCTTTCGTAACGATGGCTTCGGCTGCCTTGTTTCTGGGCGCTGGCAAGAACGTCAAATAGCCAGGTGAGCCTCAGCTAACGTAGCGCGGCGCAAACAGTGCGTGTATTTGGCGCGCTATGTGCCCTTGTTCGCCTGGGATTTCAAGGGCGGCTGGGCTATCACTCTCGATTAACACTCGATGATCTGGTTACGAACGGCGTAGCGGATCAGGTCACTCACCGAGTGCAGATCCAGCTTTACCATGATGTGGGCCCGGTGCGTCTCCACTGTCTTAACGCTGATGTTCAGGGTGTTGGCGACTTCTTTGTTGGATTTCCCCTCGGCCACCAGTTGCAGGATCTCCCTCTCTCTCTGGCTGAGCTGGCCAGTGAGCCCAGTGTCGCCCCCTGCCGAGCGAGGGCCGGTAAGATAGCCGCGGAGCACTACCTCCGAAATCCTGGAGGTGAAGAACAGCTTGTGTTGGCGTAAGGCATCCAACGCTGCGATCAGGTCGTTCCCTGCGTCAGCCTTGAGCACATACCCGCGAGCTCCGGAAGCGAGCACTTCGTGCACGAGCTGTTCCGATTCGTGCATCGACAGAATCAGAACTTCGATTTCCGGGTTCTCCTTCAGGATCTGACGGGTGGCCTCCAACCCGTTCATGTCGGGCATCGAAATATCCATCACCACGATGTCCGGCTTGAGGCTGGCGGCCTTCGCCACGGCTTCCCGCCCGGTGGATCCCTCGCCGCAAACTTCCCAATCGGGCCGGAACTGCTGGATGGACGCCAGCACTCCCCGCCTTACCAGCTCATGGTCATCCACCACTAGTATGCGCGTCTTTTTCATCGGATTCACCCAGAGGTACGTTCACAACCAGAGTGGTGCCAACATCGATAGAAGCGACTTCGAGGCGCCCGCCGAGCAGCTCGGCGCGCGCCCGCATACCCAGGATGCCAACTCCAAGGGGGATCGGAGTCCGCCCCGGCTCCACTGGATGCGTTGCGAGCCCGCAACTGAAGTCCTTTAGCTCCAGCCGGACCGCGGACGGGCCGCGCTCCAGCCGGATGGCCGCCGACACGCCGCCCGCGCGGCTGCCGATGTTGGCGAGCCCTTCCTGGACGATGCGGAACAGCGTCATCTCCACATCCTGGTGCAGCCGGCCGAAATCGGGCGCGACATCTACTTCAATTTCGATGCCGGCTCGCTGGCGGTAGCCCTTCGCGTAGCTCGCCAGGGCGGCGGCCAGACCCAGTTCGTCCAACAGGGGCGGATGCAGCAGGTAGGACAGCACGCGTATCTCCCGCGAAGTTCTAGCGGCCAGATCGATAGCCTCGGCGAGCAATTCGCCCCTTCGTTCGGGCGACAATTCGGCATCGCGCAGGTAGCAGAGGGTCATGCTCAACGCGACCAGCAATTGGGCCGTGCCATCGTGCAGTTCCTTGGAGATTCGGCGTCTTTCGTAGTCCTGGGACCGCAGCAGGTCCGCCGCAAGCTGGCGAAGCCCGAGATTGGCCTGCTTTACCGCTTCCTCGGCGCGCGTGCGCTCGGTGATGTCGATCAGTGCCTCTTCCATGACATTTCCTTCAGGTCCGTCCACCTCTACAAGAGTGATGTTGACGGAGGCGCCCCGGAGCTGCGTCTGAGAACCTCAGCTCCATCTTAGGGCTAATGTCGGCGAATAGTATACCTGAATTACATCCGCGCTGCTGGAGGAGAAGGTGGAAGAGACGCCGGCGCTGCGATAAGCGAGAGGGAGTTCATTACGCCGGACCGGATTGGCACGTCTCCCTCGGAGGCGTCGGCGAGGGCTGCTGGGATGCGGGCGATGAAACGAGTCCCCTGGAACGGGCCGGACTCGAACCTTACTGTACCGCCGAGGTAGCGTCCCGTCAGGAGTTTCATGCCGTAAGTACGCAGGATCCGGCCGTCGCCTTTGGTCGAAAACGAGCGCGGGAAGATCTCAAGTTGCACCTCACGAGGGATAACGCCCGCGTTGTGCACCCAGAACTCAACCTCGCCTTGGGCGGCCTGACAGCCGATCGTAACGGTTCCACCGGATCCGGTCGCCTCGAGCGCATTCTTGAGCATGTTGCCAAGCACGCACGAAAGTATCGCGGGGTCTGTCTCCATCCGGAGATTGCCCGAGCCCGGATCGACGAGAATCGTGCATTCCCGGGATCCCGGGTAGCCGCGGTATTCGGCCGCGGCCGTCTGGATCAGTTCGAGAGTTCCAATCTCCGCGCGCGTAATCGACAGTTGGCCAGCCTCGGCCAGCGATAGTTGGCGCTGGCTGTGGATCTCCGCGACCAGTTCGGCCGCGGACTGTTCCGCCATGGCCGCGAATTCAGCGTTCGTCCCGCCGTCCGATTCGTCTCTTAGCAGGGTAACCAACCCTTTCACGCCGCCGGCGAGGTTCAGAATGTCGTGAAAGAACATCCGTTCGATTACCTGCCGCCGTTTCTCGTGGCTGAAGTCCACCAGTGTGCACACCACGAATCCACTTCGGCCCTCGATGGGTGACGCAGACACCATGAGATGGCAGGTCTCCTCCAAACCGTTCACGGAGCGCACGATGCGGCACTCCCGGCTATTGCTAGCCCCCCCCAGTCCGCCCAGGACCGATGGCAGGGCGCCGCAAGTCTCGCAAAACTCGGTGGTGCCGCAACCCTCCGGCGCTTGTGTGGCATGTACGCAACGAAGCGCTTCGCCCGGCTGCAAGCCCAGCACTGACGGCAGGCTCGTGACCGCTGCCAGGTTCAGCGCGGCGCGGTTGCAGAAAACGATCTCCCGGTTCGCATTCAACACGAGCAGCAACGCTGTCGAGGCGTCCAGCGCCTCCCTAAGCAGCCCGGACTCGAACACGCGCGCCTGCGCCGCTATCTCCGCCGGCGGCGACCGCCTCGATGGGGCAATGCGGGTATTCCCCGGCGGTGCTACTCTATCCGGCCGCGGCTTCCGACGTGAACGGGCATCGAGCGCCTGCCGGACCGCGCAGAGCAGGTCCATCTCATCGAGGCTCACTACCCAGCCGTCTGCCGTCCCCTGCAATTCCGGTGGAATGTCCGCCGAAGACGTATAGACCACCGGCAGCGCCCAACGGGTCTTTACCTCACGGCACACTTCCGAACCATGGATGTCCGGCAGGTTGACGTCGAGCAGAACGAGGTCGGGGCGCTCGGCTTCAATGGACCGGAGCGCTGCGTTCCCGGTATCGGCTAGGGAGACCTGGAAGCCTGCCCCGCGCAGGTAATGCATCTTCAGGTAGCGCAACGCCTCGCAGTCGTCAACCACCAGGACGCGCGGTTCGCGGTTCGACATGATTGTTTGTCTCCTTATGCCACGCTGCAAGAATGTGGGCTGGATGCCGTTTTCGTCAGAGCACCGCCCGGCGGCAGTTCCACGACCTACTGCGTCCCTCCCCGCCATGCGCTGCCTGTCACAATCTCCTGCAAAGCGGGCAACCGCGCCATCAGCACGCTCTCGCACGGGAGCGGCCCGTCCAGGTGGATGTCCCTCAGCAGCCACTCCAGCAGCATTGCGCCGCAAAGCGTCAGAGCCAAACCAGCCAGCACCACGGCGAACGCCGGAACGAGCTCCAGCCCGATGAAAAAACGCAGGCTCGCCGCGACAAAGAGCGACGAGCCTGCAAGCGCTATATAGGAGCATTTGCGGAAAAGCGAATCGATGTCCGGCAGGCGCTTCTGCATGTCGCAGTTCAACAGGGCGAGCAGGATCAGCGGGCCGCCGCACAAGATCCACTGGACTGCCGCGGCTGCGAGGCTTGCCCCATTTAGGCCGGTTCCGGCCGGGAGAGCCGAGGCCATCCTGACGCAGCCCACGCCGATTAAGGCGGCACAAATGAGGCGCTGTGGACGCAGGCAGTGGTCAGATCTCATCCTATGAGCTCGTAGATAACGCAGAAGATGCCGACCCACATCACGGCACCGACGCAGACGCCGATGGCGATGCCGAACGTGGCGTTGTATGTCTCTGGGTCGAGCTCGGGTTGGGACCGTTTGGGCACGGATGGCAGCGCGCCTAGCCAGGAAATTTGATTGATCGCGGTCTGCATCTTTGTCTTCCTTGTTTCCTCAGGCGGGGCAGGATGGAGGAAGTCCTGCCCTATGACACATTCGGTACTATCGTCTATTTCCAGGGTGCCCCAAGAGCACACTAAAAATCGATACCATAGAACCCCCCGACGCCGGGGGACAACACTGTAGTGGGAAGCATCACGATACGGAGGCACCGTTCCGACTGACCTGCCGGGCAGCCAGCGCCGACAGCAACCCACAGACGATCATCATCGGCATCAGACCGATCACTTCCGCCGGTTTCCAGGTCTGTCCGTCTTTACAGAGGTAGGCCACACCGGTGCTGAGATTGATGGTCAGTGCCCCGGCGCACACCACCAGGTTGGACCATCGGGGCATTCCCGACTCGGCCAAGTCGCTATACCGGCAGGCGCTCATGATGATGCCCAACCCCAGCACGCAGGAGCAGATCGCGCTCAGGAAGGACATCGGCGCCCGCGACTGCCAGACATAGGTGGGAACCCCCGTCATGTAGCCCATGCAGCTCACGACTCCGATCGCGAAGATGATCGACCCGAGAATAGCGATGACTCCAAGCCGGCTCTCGAACCACTGGTACGTGTGACGCAGTAACAATGCCGCTGTGCCGCACAACAGCACGGCCACAGTGTTGGGAGCGACGCCAGACCAGTCGCCCACTCCCAAGTTGGCCGCGATCAGGGCTTCTACTCTGGGTCCTTGCCCAAATGCCCTCTCTGCCACTAGTGCGACTACCATCGAGAGCGTCACCATCGCCAGCACCGACGTGATCCGAGGGAACCACAAACCGATTCCCATCAAGGCCAGCCCGCATGCCGCAAACCCCAGAGCCGCGGCGGGCGGAGTGGAGACGCCGGCGGGCAATAGCTGGGCGTCGGGTATCCGGTGAAACGCTTGCGCCACCAGGATGGCGATTCCCAATCCGGCGCACATTCCTCCACTCACGATCAGCCCCGCGCGATAGATGGGTCCTGTTCGATATTCATTCCGCATAGTCTCACCTCAGGCGGCGGCCAGTTGCGTCCGCCGCGAACATCCCTGGCCGTGGCGGGTGCCGATTTGATAGCGCTCCAGCGATCGGATCAGTGACCGAAGGGTGTTCCGGCGCCAGTACAAGGCCGCCAGGTCTGTCTCGGACTTGCGCTGTCGAAGTTCAGCCTGCATGTGCTTGTTCGCCTCCAGAGTTAAGTTTGCATCGGAAGAGTCGCGCCACGGAATCCCGACAGACCCTGATTTTACGGAGTACGAGGCAGTAGTCTCCCTGGCTGCTTCCCCCCATGAAATGCGGGCGCCGCCCAAGGCATGCGGGATCGATCTTCCGAAAGTCGGTGCGCCTACGGATACCGGACCAAACGCCGCCTGACGCATGCTGATAACAGATTCGAGGTGACTGGAAAATGACGAGCGTGGCGTTGTACTCCGAGCAACCCGTCCTAACGGCCGGTCTCCAGACAGTAATGGCCTGTCTGGAAGACATGACGCTGTCGGCGGCCTTTACGGACCTTGGTCCTTTTATGGAGCATGTCCAAACGCGTCGCCCGGACGTGGTTCTTCTCGAGGTGACCGCCGCCGTCACCTTTGCCACGCTGTCCAAGCTAAGATCCATAGCGGGCGATTCGTCGATGGTTCTCTGGGTTGGCGCCACTCCCATGGAGTTTGTTTCCCATGCGCTTGCTCTTGGAGTCCGCGGCATCCTCCGCAAGAGCCTGCCCATTGAGCTTCAGATCAAGTGCCTGCGCAGCGTGGCGGCGGGCGACCTTTGGGTGGAACAGGGCCTCTGCGACCGGCTCCTCACCTCTGAACGGATCGTACTGACCAGGCGGGAACGCCAACTGCTGAACCTTCTCGCCCAAGGCCTGAAGAACAAGGAGATTGCTTTCGCGATGACCTTGACTGAGGGAACGGTTAAGGTATACCTTTCACGGCTCTTTGAGAAAGTAGGCGCCCACGACCGCTTTGAGCTGGCCATGTATTCGCTCCAGAACCTGTTCACCGGAGCGGCGAGCGAACTGGAGCCGGCCCGGGTTGCTGGCGAAAGCCGCCCATCCGCGCGGCTCTCGCCGGTAGTCTTTCTCCCCAGCTTCGTGAGTGTGGCGCGCCCCGCTGCCGTCGTCCACTGAGGACCTAACCATGAAAGTCGATTGCCCTGAACTGACGCATGCGCTTGCCCGCCTCAACATTTTCGTCCTGACCGCGGGTGTTGTGTTACAGGCTGCGCTGATGCCCCCAAGCGTACGCAGACATACTGTCCTCATCCGAAGAAATCTTCGGGAGCGATGCGATATGCGATACCGATCTCAAAGTTGGGTGGTTAAGTTTGTGAGGTGGGCGGCGGTGCTTCTGGTATTGCAGGGGGTTGCCGCGGCCCAGGATGATGACGGCGTGAGCATCACTGCGGTTGGCAGCGAGTTCGCGGCCACAATCGCTCCGCGGACGGAGTCGAAGGTAGAGGCAAACCACGCGGGGCGGGCGCTGTGGATCGCCAGCGTTGCCGCATTGGCGGTCGCGAACATAGCCGACGCCAGTTCCTCATGGAGCAAAAATGAAGGCAACCGGGTATTGGCCGGAGGTGGGGGCACGTTTGGGGCAAAAGGCGCGGCCATCAAGGGCGGCATAAATGCGGCTTGGATCGCGAGCCAGGTGATCGGGTTGCGCAAAAACAAGGCATACCGGACCGTAGCGATTGTGAACTTCGCGGCGGCTTCGATTCTCGGGGCGCTGGCATATCGCAATCGAAGTATTCCAGCGCCGGCCGGCGGTCTGCGATGACTGCATGCATCCTGTTTCAGAGTTCGGAACCCATTTTTCTGGAATGGTATGTCGTAAGGGTCCGTTCTCACTGTGAGCAGGTAGCCTCCTCCGTGCTTCAGGCCAAGGTATGAGGTCTTTCTCCCCCAGCACGGTTCGCGCCGCCGTTGCTCGGACCGCATCAAGGAAATCCAGGTCTCGCTCTTTCCCGACTGCGTGTTCTGCCGCTTCAATGCCGCCCATCGCGTCCCAGTCCTCGAA
>PLDO01000411.1 GCA_003136215.1 Bryobacterales bacterium | reverse complement strand
ATCTTGACGTCGAAATCCGAATCGGTGCCCGATGTCGAGACTCGCAGGTCCACGGCAATCGGGCCGAACACGCTCACGTCGCGATCCAGTACCGGCGATCTGTAGACCAGCACGTCGGGGCGCGCGGCGGCGAAGCGCTGGTCTTCCGTCATGTAGGTATTAGGCACGCGCGTGGCGAGCGCGCCGATATACGGGACCGGCTTGTTCGGGTCGGAAAGGTACTCGTCGAAGGCGGCTTGCGCGGGCGGCTGCCACGCTAGCGCGCCTTTGGCATCCAGGTAGATGGCGGTGGGCTTAGCGGCGGCGGGCGGCCATTGCTCGAATTTGCGCCACTGATTCATCCCCGTCTGAAAGACGTACGCCTTGGGAAAGACTCCGTCGCCACGGCCCTTCAGGTAGTAAAGGAAGAACGGCAGTTCGATCCGTTCGCGGTAATAGACGCCGGTCTTGGAGCCGAAAGTGACATTGCCCAGCCGGTCGCCATCGCCGCGCGCGAAGCCGCCGTGATTCCACGGACCCATGACCAGCATATCGACGGCGGGCGGGCCGTTTTTCTCCATGAACTCGTGTTGCCGCAGCAGGCCTTGGGGGTCCTCGGTGTCGTACCAGCCGCCCACCAGCATGACCGCGGGCTTGATGTTCTTCAGGTGTTTCCAGATGGCGCGCGACTGCCAGACTTCGTCGTAGGTGGTGTGGTCGAGGTTCAGATTCCAGAGGGGCTGCTGGTGTTTGAAGTACTTTTCGTCGGCGTTGGCCAGGCTCCCCATTTCGAGGTAGAAATCGTAACCGTCCGGCGTGCCGAACTGGAAGGGCGCCGCGGGCTGGGGAAGTTCGGGGTCGGCCCCGGCGCGTACGCGAAAGCCCATGTAGAAGCTGAAACGGTGGGCCAGCATGAAGGCGCCGTTGTGGTAGGAATCGTCGCCCATGTAGTAATCGGTGACCGGAGCCTGCGGCGCTACCGCGACCAGCGCGGGGTGTGCGTCGATCATGCCCGCCGTGGCGTAAAACCCGGGCTGCGAGATGCCGTACATGCCCACCTTCCCGGTGTTGCCGGGAACGTGTTGAATCAGATAGGCGATGGAGTCGTAGGTGTCGGTGCTCTCGTCGGTATCTTTGGGACTGCTTTTGACCGGCTTGTGCGGGCGGATGACCACGTAATCGCCTTCGCTCATGTAGCGGCCGCGGATGTCCTGGTAGACGAAGATGAATTTCTCGCGCGCGAAGAGCTCGGAGGGTCCGAGGTTGGCGCGGTACTGGTCGATACCGTAAGGCGCCACGTTGTACCCGGTGCGCTCCATCAGGATGGGGTAGGTCTTGTTGTCCGTGAACACATCCTTGGGAACATAGACGGACGTGAAGAGCTTGACGCCGTCGCGCATGGGGATGCGGTACTCGAACTTGGAGTATTGCTCGCGCACGAAATCGCGCCCCACGGTCCCGGTGGCCGCGGGCGTGGCGGCGGGAGCGGCGCCGCGCCCCTGGGCACTCAACAGGCAGGGGGCAAGAATCAGCAGACTGACGAAATTACGCATGACGGATGGATGGGGTCATGATACAACGCAGAGCGCGCGTCAATCCAGGAACTTTTTCACGTACACATCGCGCGACACTCGCTCCGCGCGCGCCTTGTTTTGCAAGCGGAGTGCGTCCTCGCGGCTCATGCGTCCGCGGAGAGCGACCAGGAACAAGCCCTTCTTCTCCGGCGGCGTAAACACCGTGGCGGCGAAATCGGGGTGGCCCTGGTTGACCTGCCCGGCTTTCCTGGCGGCATCCTCGCGGGTGCGGCTGGTGAAGGCGATCACCCGCCACATGCCTTGGCGGGCGGGGACGGGCGCGGCAGCCGGCTTGGACGCCGGTTTCGCCACGGGGCTGGGCTTGGCAACCTCGGGCGCTGCGATTGGGGCGGGCGCTTTTGACGCCGGCGCCCCGGCAACGGGAACGGGAGCGGGGGCGGGTTGCGCCGGGGTCTCGGCAGAGGGGCGCAGGTGGAGGCCGAGGATGAGCAGGACAACCGCGGCGGCGCCCACCAGGATCCACTTGGGAAAGGGCCTCGCCGGAGCCGGAGCCGCAGCGCCAGGGAGCGGCGCCGGGGGCGCGGTATCCACGGCCGGCGTCGGGGCAGTCGGCGGGGCCGGCGTCGGGGCAGGGTGCGGATCGGCACCCAAGGCTTGGGCGAGAATGTCCGCGCTCCGCGCCAGGGGAGAAGGCGAAATCTTAAACCAAAAGGCGCGCAACTCGTCGGTGTACGGCGCGTCCGTGGCGGCCTCGCGCAGGGCATCGGTGGACAGCTTGATCGCCTCGCCCACGGCGACCACGTGATCCGGGTCCAGCGCGGGATGAGCCAGCCCCTCGGCCCGCAGGTAGCGCAACGCGGCCACGGCCGCATCCAGCACTTCGCGCGCCTCCGTCTCCGACAGGGGCGAGCGGCCGAGCGCGGCGGCTAGCGTGTCGTCGGCGTATTCGAATACCGCGTAGACAGCGGTTTCGCGGCCAAGTTCGGCGCGCCCGCAATCCAGCACCTGGCGCAGATTCGGGTGCCGCAACAGGCGCGTGCGCTGCCACAGCGCGAGCTGGGCGGCGCCGTCTCCCGCGGATTCCTTCGCCAGCTTGACGATGGCGCGCCGGCCATCGGACGGAAGCGAAGTTTCAAAAAACCCGGCGGCATCGTCGCCGTGTAGCCACTGTTGGAGCAGATATCCGGCGGGAAGGGCCACGCCTTCCCATCGTTCCCGCAACTGATTCATACCTTTATCATGACGCCTGGCGAGCCTATACGGGGAACGCGCCCCACCATTGTCGGGCTGCATGATACCGTATTTATAGACTTAGAGGTCTTGTGCTCTCGAATTGTCATACCGAAGTTTCCGGCGTGATCTTCCACATCATGCGATTTTCCCTGCATGACGGGCCAGGCATCCGTACGGCGGTATTTTTCAAAGGCTGCCCGCTTTCCTGCTGGTGGTGCCACAATCCGGAAAGCCAGAATTCCGAGCCCGAGGTGCTTTACGCCGCGGACCGCTGCCGCTTGTGCGGCGATTGCGCGGCCGCCTGCCCGCACGGCGCCATCGAGCGCACCGCCGCGCGCATGACCGTCACCGGCGATTGCCGCCTGTGCGCAACCTGTGTGGACGCCTGCGGCGCCGAAGCCCGCTCCGTGGCCGGACGAACCATGACGGTGACGGAAATCGTGACGGAGATCGAGCGCGACCTGGTGTTCTTCGATGAATCCGGCGGTGGCGTCACCTTCACCGGCGGCGAGCCGTTCGGACAGCCGGAATTGCTGGAAGCGCTGCTCCACGCCTGCCGCGAACGGCGCATCCACACCACCATCGAGACCTGCGGGGCGGCCGCGCGCGAAACCGTGCTGCGGCTCGGCGGGCTGGCCGACTTGATCCTGTACGATCTGAAGATTCTCGACCCGTCGCGCCACCGGCAGTATACCGGCGCGTCGAACCGGCACATCCTGGAGAATCTGGAAGCGCTGGTGGCGGCGGGCCGGCCGCTGACGGTGCGTCTTCCAATTGTGCCGGGCATCAACGACGGCCGTGCCGATGTGCGCGCGGCCTGCGACTACCTGGCGAAGCTGAATTTGACGCGGGTCGATCTACTGCCCTACCATCGCGCCGGCGCGGAGAAGTACCGGAGGCTGGGGCGCGAGTACCGGTTGGAGCAAACGGCGCCGCCGACGGACGCCGCGATGGCCGCCATGGCGGCGGAAATGGAAGCTGTAGGAATTCCGGTGCGGATCGCCGGTTGAAGGAGCCTCTGATGACGGAAAGAGTAGCGCGTCTGCGCGCCCAAAGCCTGGAAACCAAGCCGTGGCTCGCCCTGGAACGCGCCCAGATGCTGACCGCGTTCTACCGCACGTGCGACGCCGCGCAATCCGTACCGGTGCGGCGCGCCTCCTCGCTTGCCTGGCTGATGGAGCGCAAGACCATCTACATCGGCGGCGAGGAGTTGATCGTGGGCGAACGGGGACCGGCGCCCAAGGGCACGTCCACATATCCGGAGCTCTGCTGCCACAGCATGGAAGATCTGGAGATTCTGCACACGCGCGACAAAATCTCTTACGTGGTGAGCGATGAGGCGCGGCGCATACAGGCCGAAGAAGTGATTCCCTACTGGAAGGGCGGATCCATGCGCGACCGCATCTTCGCCGGGATGACGCCCGAGTGGAAGGACGCTTACACGGCGGGAATCTTCACCGAATTCATGGAGCAGCGCGCCCCAGGACACACCGTACTGGGAGACGTGATTTACCGCAAGGGACTGCTGGACCTTCAGGCGGATATCGATGCCGCCCTGGAACGCCTCGACTGGAACGGCGACCCCCGCGCGTGGGACAAACAGCAGGAGTTGCAAGCCATGCGGATTGCAGCGGGCGCGGTGATGCGCTTCGCCGAGCGGCATGCCGACCTGGCGCTGCGCATGGCCGGCGAGGAACCGCACGCCGGGCGCAAAGCCGAACTGGCGCGCATCGCCGAAGTGTGCCGGCACGTCCCGGCGCACGCGCCGCGCAGTTTCCACGAAGCGCTGCAAGCCTACTGGTTCGTCCACCTCGGCGTGATCACCGAGCTCAACACCTGGGATTCCTTTAACCCGGGGCGTTTGGACCAGCATCTTGCGCCGTTTTACGAGCGAGACCTCGCCACCGGCGCGCTCGACCGCGAAGCGGCGCGCGAGCTGCTGGAGTGCTTCTGGGTGAAGTTCAACAACCAGCCGGCGCCGCCCAAGGTGGGTGTCACGGCGGCGGAGAGCGGCACCTATACGGACTTCTGCAATATCAATACGGGAGGACTCAAGAGCGACGGCTCGGACGGCGTCAGCGAGGTGACGTATCTGATCCTGGAAGTGATCGACGAGATGCGCCTCCTGCAGCCTTCGTCGAACCTCCAGTTGAGCAAGAAGAATCCCGAGCGGTTTCTGAAGCGGGGCCTCGAAATCGTGCGCAAGGGGTGGGGACAGCCCTCCATCTTCAATGCCGATATGGTGGTGGAGGAACTGCTGCGGCAGGGCAAGTCGATCGAAGACGCGCGCGCCGGGGGCACCAGCGGATGCGTGGAGACGGGGGCGTTCGGCAGGGAAGCCTACATCCTGACGGGCTACTTCAACACCGCCAAGGTTCTGGAGATAACCCTCGCCAATGGCTTCGACAAGCGCACTGGCAGGCAGGTCGGGATCGCGACCGGCGACGCGCGCGGCTTCCGCTCTTACGATGAATTGTTCGACGCGTTCCGCCGGCAATTGCACCATTTTATTGAGATCAAAGTGCGCGGCAACAACGTGATCGAGCGCCTGTACGCGCAGTATATGCCGGCACCCTTCCTCTCGCTTCTGGTGGAGGATTGCATCGCCAACGGCCGGGATTACAACGATGGCGGCCCGCGCTACAACACCACCTACATCATGGGGACAGCGCCGGGCTCGGTCACCGACAGCCTGTCGGCCATCCGCTTCCACGTGTTCGACCGTGGGACGGCGACCATGGACGAATTACTGCGCGCGCTGGACGCCGATTTTGCAGGCTGCGAGAAGCTGCGGCTTCAACTGTGGAACAAGACGCCGAAATACGGCAACGACGACGCGTATGCGGACGGCATCCTGCGGGCGGTGTTCGACGCCTTTTACGACGAGATCAATGGGCGGCCCAACACCAGGGGCGGGGCCTACCGGGTCAACTACCTGTCCACTACGTGCCATGTGTATTTCGGGTCGGTGACCGGAGCCACGCCGGATGGACGGCACGCGTGGGAACCGCTCAGCGACGGCATTTCACCCACGCAGGGCGCGGACCGGCACGGGCCGACGGCGGTGATCCGGTCGGCGGCCAAGCTGGATCACGCGCGCACCGGAGGGACACTACTCAACCAGAAGTTCTCGCCACGGCTGGTGGCGGGGGAGGAAGGCCTGGAGCATCTGGCGCAACTGGTGCGCTCTTACTTCAAGCTCGATGGGCACCACATACAGTTCAACGTGGTGACCGCGGAGACCCTGCGGGACGCGCAGCGCGAGCCCGAGAAGCACAGGGATCTGATCGTGAGGGTGGCGGGGTACAGCGACTACTTCTGCGATCTCACGCCGGCGCTGCAGGGCGAGATCATAGCGCGCACGGAGCAGGCTGGTTTTTAGCGGCAACCACTCCCTGACGGTCGCGGCTCTGATCGACCTATCGCAACTCCAATCCGAGCCACGACCGTCAGGGAGTGGTTGCCGCCCAGGGCCCTTACGCCAGCACCTGCCGGATGGCGGCGCCTGCGCCCTTCAGATTGCCAACCTTCATTTCGCTCCATTTGCGGGAGAGGATCACGCCATCGGCGCCGCCCCGGAAAGCCGCGAGGACAGCGTCGTGCGTGCCGCCGGGGGTGGATTTCGACGAGGTGGCGGCGGTGGGGATATCGATATCGATGCCCGGCCAGAGCTGCGTCTTCGCCCCGGCCAGCGCGGCGCGCGCGCGCTTGGCCTCGCGGTACACGTAGTCGCTCGACAGGCCCGCGGCGGGCAGGCCGGCCATCGGCTTTTCGCCCTGGTAATCCAGCACGCGATAGTGGAAGTCGAGCAACTCCTGGGCGGGTACGTCGCCGTAAATGGTCTTGCCCACCTGGCCGATGTAGCCGGCCAGGCGTTCGCCGCCGCAGTTGTGGTACATCACCATCTTCAGGAAGTCGGAGTAGTGGGAGAGTTCCGTGAGGTCCTGCTCGGCGCGGTAGATGGGCGAGAAGGAGTTCTGGTGCCAGATGTGCCAGCCCACGCCAATGTCCGGCTTGATGGATTTCACTTTGGCGTAAATCGCGGAGTAGGTTTCGCGCAGGCTGTCATGCCAGAGATTCTCCCAGGCGAGCAGTTCCGGGTAGCGCAGCATCAGGCGCCATAGGGTGACATAATAGCCATCCACCGGCCGGGCGCCGCCGCGGGTGAACTCGCCGAGCGCGCGGAAGCCGGCGCGGGCGCGCGTCACGTCGATCCCGCGCTCCCGGGCCTTGCGCTCGCAGAACGGGCAGAAGCAGGTGGTCGTGCCCGGGTTGACGCCGCGCGTCATATTGGAAAACGCGCCGTGACGCTCCGAGCCCCACATGATGCCGTCGATCTCCCACGATCGCGCGTAGTCCTCCACCGTGCCCAACAGCCAGTTCCGGTAGTTGGGATTGTTGAAGCACAGCGTGACGGCGTTCTGGCCGTCGAGCTGTTTTTCCTGCGCCTGCGCGACGTTGGGAACGTCGCGGCTCCAAACGTCCTCAAACCAGCAGATGGTCTTCAGGCCGCGCTTGCGCGCCGCCGGGAGGACGCTGGCCAGCACATCGAATTCGCCGAGATCGGGCGCGCGGAAGTCCTTTAGGACGGTGTCGCGATAATACTCGGGATGGGTGCGCGTGTAGCTGCCGCCCTTGAAAGTGTCGGTGTCGTAGGCCTGCTTGCCGTG
>PLDO01000025.1 GCA_003136215.1 Bryobacterales bacterium | reverse complement strand
ACAAGCGCACCGACAAGTGGATCGTCAACCGCAAGAGCAAGAAGAGGTAAGGGAATGGGCAGAAGCGTAAAGAAGGGACCGTTTACCGATACTCACCTGGAAGCCAAGCTGGCGGTGCTGGCGGCGACCAACGAGAAGAAGGTCGTGCGCACCTGGTCGCGCCGATCCACCATCCTTCCGGAGTTTGTGGGGCACACCGTGGCGGTGCACAACGGGAAGAAGTTCATCCCGGTGTATGTGACCGAGAACATGGTGGGACACAAGTTGGGCGAGTTTTCGCCCACCCGCACCTTCAAGGGACACTCGGTGAAGGTGGCGACGGAGAAGACTTCGAAGCCGGCTTAATGGCCGGACGGCACAGAGGATAGCATGCAAGTAAAAGCGGAAGCACGATATATCCGAGTCTCCCCGCAGAAAGCGCGGCTGGTAGTGGACCTCATCCGCGGCCAGAAGGCGGGGGCGGCGTTGACCACGCTGCGCACCACCAACAAGCGCATTGCGCCGACGGTGGAGAAGGTGCTGCAAAGCGCCATCGCCAACGCGACGAACCGAAATGAAGACGTCGATGTCGACCAGCTATACGTGAGCGAGGCGTATGTCAACGAGGGGCCGCGCATGAAGCGGGTACGCCCGGCGCCCATGGGGCGCGCCTACCGGTATCAGCGTCGTTTGGCACATATCGTCATCAAGGTGACGGAGAAAGAAGCGTAATGGGACAGAAAGTTCATCCGTACGGATTCCGGCTGGGCTTCAATAAGCCGTGGCGGTCGCGCTGGTTCGCCAAGCAGGGCTATGCCAAGCTATTGCAGGAAGATCTGGAGCTGAAGGCGGCGCTGACCGAGAGGCTGAAGAGCGCCGGCGTGAGCTCGATCGAAGTGGATCGCCCGGGCAACAAGCTGCGGGTCACCATCCGCACGTCGCGTCCGGGCATTATCATCGGGCGCAAGGGCGCGGAGATCGAGAAGCTCAAGCAGGACATGGCGAAGAAGACCAAGCGCGAGGTCTTCATCGACATTCAGGAAGTGCACAAGCCGGAGCTGGATGCGCAACTGGTAAGCGAATCGATCGCCTTGCAGCTGGAAAAGCGCGTGGCCTTCCGCCGCGCCATGCGCAAGGCGGTGGATTCGGCGTTGCGCTTCGGCTGCAAGGGGATCAAAGTGCGCGTGAGCGGCCGTTTGAACGGCGCGGAAATCGCGCGCAGCGAATGGTACCTGCAGGGGCAACTGCCGCTGCACACGTTGCGCGCCGACATCGATTACGGCTTCGCCGAGGCGCACACCACCTACGGCGTGATCGGCATCAAGGCGTGGCTGTACAAGGGCGAAATTCTGGATCTCACCAAGCGGCGCAATCTGCTGCCCGAGCCGGAACCGCGGCGCGACCTGCGCGACCGCCGGGAACGCAGCGACCGTGGCGACCGTCCCCGTGGCGGCGACCGTGGAGGCGAGCGCCGCGACCGTCCGCCGGTGCATACGCCGCCTCCGGTAGAGGCGACGGGTCCGGCGGTGCAGACCGCGCCGAGCGATCTGCCGCGTCCGGCAGCGCGTCCGGTGACGCCCATTCTGCCGCCGTTGATGTCGCCTCAGCAGCCCTCCTGGAAGCAGGAGGCCCGTCAGGAAACGAGCCAGGAAACAACCCAGGAACCCGAGACCAAGCCGGCTGTCGAACAGAAGCCGGAAGGTCCGGGCGATAACCAGTAAGGAATTGAGGGCATACCGCCATGATGATGCCAAAGAAGGTCAAGTACAGAAAGCAGCAGCGCGGTCGCATGACCGGGAAGGCGTGGCGTGGGTCGTCGATTTCGTTCGGCGAGTTCGGGCTGAAGGCGATGGAATGCGCCTGGATCACGTCGCGGCAGATTGAAGCCGCCCGTGTGGCCATGACGCGCTCCATCAAGCGCGGCGGCAAGGTGTGGATCCGTCTGTTCCCGGACAAACCGATCACCAAGAAGCCGGCGGAAACCCGCATGGGTAAAGGCAAGGGCGCGCCGGAAGAGTGGGTGGCGGTGATTCGCCCCGGGAAGATTCTTTTCGAAATGGAAGGCGTGGACCGGGCGACGGCGATGGCCGCCATGCGGCTGGCAGCTCACAAGCTGCCCATCAAGACCAAGTTTGTTGGCCGGGAAGACGCGGAGTAACGGATATGAAGGCGCAGAAAGTTCGCGATCTGGACGAGCAGGAAATAAAGCAGCAGTTGAAGGAAATGGACGAGCAGATGTTCCGTCTTCATTTTCAGATGTCGATGGGACAGATGGAAGGCCTGAAGAAGGTCCGCCAGATGAAGAAGGATCGGGCGCGGATTTACACCATCCTGCGGGAGCGGGAGTTGGCGGGGGAGAAGAAGTAGATGGCCGAAACCGAAGCCAAAACGGCAGTGAGCGAAGCCAAAACGGCATTGAAGAACGAAAAGGTCGGCGAGGTGGTTTCGACCAGGATGCAGAAGACCATCGTGGTGGAAGTCAGCCGGCGCGTGCCGCATCCCTTGTACAAGCGCATCATCAAGAAGCGGAAGAAATTCTACGCGCACGATGAAGAGGGCACGGCGAATCTGGGCGATGTGGTTCGGATTGTCGAGTGCCGTCCGCTGAGCAAGCTGAAGCGGTGGCGGCTGATGGACATCGTGCGGCGGGCGCCGCAGGTGGCCGCTCAGCCGAAGGATCTGGACGTCAAGGTTTAAGTAGGACAGGCCTGGCCTGTCCCACACGGAGCAAATTTATGATAGGAATGCGTACAATTCTCGAGGTGGCCGACAACAGCGGCGCGCGCAGGCTTTCCTGCATTCTGCCGCGCGGTGGCGACCTCGGCCTGCGCGCCGGACTGGGTGACGTGGTCACCGCCGCCGTGAAAGAGGCAGCTCCCGATTCGGCGATCAAGAAGGGTAAAGTGGTGCGCTGCGTGATCGTCCGCATGCGCAAGGAGACGCGGCGCAAGGACGGGACGTACATTCGTTTCGATTCCAACGCGGCAGTGTTGATTAACGATGTGGGCGAGCCGGTGGGCACGCGCGTGTTCGGGCCGGTGGCCAGGGAACTGCGCGACAAGAAGTTCATGAAGATCGTTTCGCTGGCCCCCGAGGTAATCTGATGGCAATCGCAAAACGTAAACTGGCCGAGCCGGTGCGGATCGATATCAAGAAGGAAGACACGGTGAAGGTGATCACCGGCCGTGACAAGGGCAAGCAGGGCCGCGTGCTCTCGGTGAACCGCGACACCGGCAAGATCCTGGTGGAGCACGTGATGATGATCAAGCGTCACACGCGTCCCAACCCGGGCAAGCAGATCAAGGGCGGCATCGCCGAGCGCGAGAGCGCGATCCAGGCATCCAATGTGATGCTGGTCTGCCCGGGCTGCCACAAGGCGGTGCGGGTGGCGCACCACATCGACAATATAGCCGGCGGCAAAACCAGCCGCACGCGCGTCTGCCGCAAGTGCGGGCAGACGCTCGACAGGAAGTGAGGATTAGATGGCAGCGCGTTTGATAGAGAAATATCAGAAGACCGTGGTTCCGGTGCTGACGAAAGAGTTCGGCTACAAGAACGTGATGGCGGTGCCGAAGATCGACAAGATCACGGTCAACATCGGGATGGGCGAAGCCACGCAGAACGCCAAGTTGATGGACGGCGCGGTCAACGAACTGACGCAGATCGCGGGCCAGAAGCCGGTGATCACCAAGGCGACGAAATCGATCGCCCAGTTCAAGTTGCGCGAAGGCCAGTCGATCGGCTGCATGGTGACGCTGCGCGGCGACCGCATGTACGAATTTTTCGACCGGCTGGTAAACGTGGCGCTGCCGCGCGTCAGGGATTTTCGCGGGTTGAGCACCAAGAGCTTTGACGGGCGTGGAAATTACACGCTGGGTATCAGGGACCAGCTGATTTTTCCCGAGATCGATTACTCCAAGGTGGATAAGACCAAGGGGATGAATATTTGCATCACGACCACGGCCCGCACCGATGCGGAGGGCCTCGCTCTGTTGAAGCAAATGGGTATGCCGTTCCGGGCTGCGTAAGGAGAAGGACTAAGAGATGGCCACAACCGCAAAAATTGCGAAAGACGTTAAGTTGGAAAAGGCCCGCAAGGCCAAAACGCCCAAACTTCAGTGCCGCCACCGGAACCGCTGCTGGCGCTGTGGAAGGCCCCGGGCATTCCTGCGCAAGTTTGGAATTTGCCGCCTCTGCTTCCGCAAGCTCGCCCTGAATGGCGAGATTCCGGGTGTGACCAAGGCTAGCTGGTAGGAAGTGAAGTAGGAGAACTATGACGAGCGATCCAATTGCCGACATGCTGACTCGCGTTCGCAACGCGATCCAGGCCCGCCACCCGAAGGTGGACGTGCCGGCCTCCAAGCTGAAAGCGGAAATCGCGCGCATTCTGAAAGAGGAAGGCTACATTACCAATTTCAAGGTGGCGGAAGAAGGCGCGAAGAAGACCATCAAGATTTATTTGAAGTACGGCGGCAATAACTCGCCGGTGATCTCGGCGATCGAGCGCGTTTCGCGCCCGGGCTGCCGGGTGTATGTCGGGCAGACGGACATCCCGCGCGTATTGGGCGGCCTCGGAATCAATATTCTGACGACGCCGAGGGGCGTGATGACGGGCCGCGACGCGCACAAGGAGCACCTGGGCGGAGAAATTCTCTGCCGTGTGTGGTGAGGTTACCGAACTATGTCGAGAATTGGTAAGAAGCCGATCCCGCTGCCGAGCGGCGTGAAAATTACGGTCGGCGAGCAACTGGAAGTCACCGGCCCGAAGGGCAAGTTGATGGTGCCGATTCCGGACGGCATCACGTTTCAGCAGGCCGATGGCAAGCTGGAAGTGAAGCGGTCGGGCGACGAGCATGCGGCGCTTCACGGGCTGACCCGGGCGCTGGCGGCGAACGCGGTGCAAGGCGTCAGCCACGGGTTCGTGCGCGAGCTGGACATCGTCGGCATCGGTTATCGCGCCGACGTCAAGGGCAAGATTGTGACGTTCACGCTGGGCTACTCTCACCCAATCGAGATGATGCTGCCCGACGGCGTGGATATCAAGATCGACAAACAGACGCACCTGGTGCTGAGCGGGCACGACCGCCAGTTGTTGGGCCAGGTGGCGGCGAACATGCGGGCGCTCCGCAAACCGGATCCCTACAAGAACAAGG
>PLDO01000482.1 GCA_003136215.1 Bryobacterales bacterium | reverse complement strand
TCGTTCGGCGGAAACGCATCGATTACCGCCGCAGCGAGATGACTTTTTTTGATCACCGCCTTATCCTCCGCTGTGCTCCACAAGGCCCCTGCGAGCGTTTCGATTGGCTGTCCCTAATCTTTCGCTCGGGCGGCCGCCTCTCGCATTCTTGTCTGTTCCGCGGCGGTTAACTGCATCGGCCCGAGATTGACGGTCAGCTTGTCGATCTTGCCGTCGAATGCGAACGGTACCTGGTAGTCCTTGGCGTTAACCTCCGTGCGGGTATCGACCCCGACGTCGAAGGTCTCATCAGACACCTGCAGGAAGGCGATCGAGTTGGGTTGCTTTCCTGTGGCGACGACCTTGCCGTCCACCTTCAGCTCACCGCTGCCTCCCTTGGCGATACCAGGTCCGTCATAGGTGTATTCGAATACGATCGTGTGCTTGCCAGGCGCGAGCACATCTGTGCCTTCCCAGCGGTACTGGGCGAGGATCAGCATGTTGTAGTCGAACACCGGCTTGCCGTTGAGCAGATAAAACCCCCCCCTGGCCTCGATGGTGCGGAAGCCGATGCGGTCGGTGACGCGGTCGGCGCCGGCTTCCACGATGACGTCGTAGAGCTTGGGCCGCTGCGGCGACCAGAGGTCCAGCCGTGCGTCGAAAGCCACGCGGGCGAGACCGGCGGAATCGGGCGTGAACGTCTGCGCGATGCCGGCTTCGGGAATGCGCACGGTGACCTTCTGGCCGCGCTCCGCGCCGTTCAGGCGCACCCATCCTGCGATGCGCGTCTGCGAGCCCTTCTCCAACTGGATGCTGTAATCCTCCACGAAGGTGCCGGGTACGTCGATCACGCGGACGCCGCGCGTGAGGCCGCCGTAGTTCCACCAATCGGTCATCACGGTGGGGATGAAGTCCTGCTTGCGCTGGTCGTCAACCTTGACGATGAGGACATTGCCCTTCGGGCGAACCGTGGCGGTGACTTCGAATTGAAACGGCGTGAAGCCGCCCTCGTGCTCGCCCACCTTGACGCCGTTGAGGAAAACCATGGCGCGATAGTTGGCCGCGCCGAACCAGAGGAAAATGCGGTGTCCCGGCGGGACGGTGTAATCGAAATCGCGCTGGTACCAGATGGTGCCTTCATAGAGCATCAGTTCGGGGCGCTGCGTGTTCCAGTCGCCGGGGACCTGAAGGCGGCCGGCTGTGTCGAAATCGTATTCGACAAGGTCGCTTTTGGAAGCCGGCTTCTTGTCGGCGCCGAAGCCGCCATCGGCCTGCGGCTTGTAGCGATAGTCGTAATAGCCGGACTCGTATGGATCGACAATGGCGCGCCACGATCCGTTGAGGCTGACACCTTGGCGGGCGGCGGCATTCTGTATGAGTTGCAAGTCGGCGGAAACCGCGGGCAGGACGCCCAGACAGAGGAGCGTTGAGAGGAGACGGAGGGAAGACATATTCGGACTCCAGCATACCTGATTTCAGTCGGGAGATGAGATTCCCGCAGCGCGGCGGAGAGGACAATCGAGGCATAACCTTTGGGTGTATTTGAGGGGCGGCGGGGAGGGTCGATACTGGAAGGCGCGGAGGTGTCGAATGAAGTTGGCGCTGGTGGTCCTGGCGGCGGTGCGTTTTGCAGCCGCGGGAGATTTATCGCTGAATCTTCTCCCGCCCGATACCAAGGTGGTGTTTGGCGTTCGTGTGTCGGCGATCACCGGGTCGGTGCTGTTCAAGGACGCAGGGACGGAAGCGAAGCAGCTCGGCGACGAGTGGCTGAAACTGGTGGCGATCACGGGGTTCGACCCGCTGCACGACATCGATGAGCTGCTGATCGCCTCCGCCGCCGACAACGAGAAGGCGGCAGCCCTCGTGGTGCTGCGCGGCAGGTTCGATCTGGCGCGGATGGGCGCCGGCGCTACGCGCTACCACGGCATCGCGATGGTGGGGGGCGGCAAGGGCGGTAACAGCGTCCTGGCCCTGCTGGATGCCTCCACCGCGGTGGCAGGCGAGATACCGGCGGTTCGCGCCGCCATCGACCGGCAGGGAGGCGGCACACCGCTCGATGGCGCACTGACGGCGCGCGTGCAGGCGCTGCGCGAGCGCTTCGACATCTGGGGAGCGGGCGAACGCCCCGAGGGATTCGTGGCGCCCACCGGCAAGCGGGAGGAACTCGATTCGCTGGACCGCTTCGAATTCGGCGTACGCATCAGCAAGGGATTCCAGCTGGACGCGGAGTTACATGCGCGGTCGCCGAAAGATGCGGAGAAGCTGGCGGCATCGATGCAGTCGCTGAAAGCGATGATGTCGATGATGAAGGGCCGGGAGCAGGCGGTCCCGAATATCGACGTGCAGGTGCGGGACGGCACCATCAAAATCTCTCTGGCGATTTCCGAGGACGATCTGAAGAAGGCGATGGCGGCGCAGCGGGCGGCCAGCGCGCCCATCGGCAGACCGACGGTGGTGGTGGGCTCGGAATCCACGAAGGGGATGCCGGACAGCACCAGTGGCGGGACCAACGTGTTCGTGCTGCCGGGAAAGAAATAGTTGGTGGGGCAGGCGCTTTCGCCGGCGCTTTCGCCTGCCACTGGAGTTTGACCATTTCCAGGCTGCGAGCTTGGGTGGGGCATGCTTTAGCTTGCCAAATCCGAGCGAAGCTCGGACGCTTCTTCCCAGGTGTCAACTCCCCCCTCACTTCATCACCGGC
>PLDO01000527.1 GCA_003136215.1 Bryobacterales bacterium | reverse complement strand
ATCCGTGTCCATCCGTGGCCATTCAATGAGTACCCTCAAGACAGGAGGCAGAATCAGCCACGGATGCACACGGATGCACACGGATTCTGACTGGCCAGCTAATTCCTGGACACCGCACTAGCCTGTAGTGGGCGACGAAGCCGTGTCCTCCCGGTACAGCGGCCGGTCGGTGTCAACGTGGTTTGGTGCGTGGTGCCGTCTAAGTGTCAACACGGTCGAGAGTGTTCCTAACTGCGGCGGCTCATGGAACGGTGCGGACGTATTTCGGGGAGACGGATATTCAGGTCCGCTCGTCACCGAGCGGGCCAAAGTCTGGATGGAAAAGTACTTCGGAGGATATGCCCGATTCGACAAGTTTGCCGCCAGGTAGTGTGTCCCGGCGGCGAAGAGGCGGATCCGTGTGGCTGGAGCCCGTCGCAGGTCGATCGGGCTCCTCTTCCGCCTGTGTTCATCTCCTACTGGTGGCCGTGATTGTAATCCTTGTCATGGGATTTGTCCCATTTATGGTCGTGTTTGACCTGGCCCTTATCGCCATCCCAGTAACCCTCATGGTAGAGCTGTCCATCATGGGTAGGCGCCACCCAGTGTGAACCTTCATATGCCGGACGGCTATAGTAACCGTCGTGCCACTTGTATTTGCTGCCGTTCGGGTACCAGTAACCCGCAACCCACACATACCCGGCGCCGGGACTGGGTGGCTGCACCACTACACGGACGGGCGGCGGCGCGCCGATTCTGATTCCGACGGAAAGCTGTGCAAAAACAGCTCCCGCGGCCAATAACGATAACGTCAGGACGAGCAGTTTAATCTTCACGTTTCGACTCCTTCTCTCTATGACAGCGAGCAGTTTGTTGGCCCAAGATCTATCCAGTACGTTTCGCGCCGGCGAAGCGGGTCCGGGAGACCGCGCCGGGTCGGGAATTCGCGCGCTGCCTGGAAGCCGCGGAGCACCGCGAAGGCGTCTGGAATATGACCGGAGACGGTGGAAGTCCTTCTCACACCGCCCGCCGGCGGGTTATGATGTTGCCATGTTGAAGGATCGGGTCGCATTAATCAGCGGAGGCGCCACCGGAATCGGTGAGGCGATTGCGCGCCTCTTTGCCAGTCAGGGCGCGCATGCTTGCATTTTGGATCGGGACCTGGCAGGTTGCCGGAAAGTCGCCGAATCCATCGTTTCGGCGGGCGGAAAGGCGACGGCTTTCGGCGGCGACGTGCGGCGCCGTGAGGACATCGCACCGTGGGTGGAGAGCGCCATCTCCAGTTTCGGCCGCATCGATGTGCTGGTCAATAACGCGGGCGTCTACCCCCGCCAGGCTTTTCTCGATATGTCGGCGGCGCAGTGGGATGAAATGCACGACATCAACTTGAAAAGCATGTTCCACACGCTGCAAATGGTGCTGCCCCACATGGTGGCGCGGCGTGCCGGGAAGGTGGTCAACATTTCCTCGGTGACCTTCCACATGGGGATGGCATTGCTGACGCATTACGTGGCGTCCAAGGGCGGTGTGATCGGGCTGACGCGCTCGCTGGCGCGGGAAATGGGCGAGTACAATATCCACGTCAACTGCATCACCCCGGGCGCCATTAAAGTGGATGCGGAGGCCAAAGTGGTGACCGAGGAACAGGCCCAGGCATGGATGGCCTCGCAGTGCCTGCAACGGCGCATCATGCCGCTGGATATCGCGCGCGTCTGCCTCTTCCTGAGCTCGGAACTGAGCGACGGAATGACCGGTCAGACCCTCAATGTGGATGGCGGATGGGTGATGCACTGACCCAACAGCGTCACTGCTTGCGCGGGGCTGAGCCCGAACCGGATTCCATGCTCTGCAACTGAAGGTCTTCCAGGTTCCAGTTGTCGCCGTTGCGCAGCAGGACCGCAAAGTAGAGGGTACGGACATTGACGCCCGGCCGCGGGCGGGTGTCGATATAGCCGGAGACGCGCCAGCGGGCGCCGTCCCAGTGTTCCACGGTGGTCTGGCCGGCGTCGCTGAAGCCCACCGGGTTGTGCACCGCCGGATTGGCGGCAACCAGCATCTGCGCGGCTTTCAGAGCGTCTTCGCTGGAAACCCGCCAGCCGTCCACGCGATTCTTGATGCGTCCCGAGCCCTGGAGCAGACCTCCCAGCATGGCCAGAAACAGCACGGCGACGACGCTGATCCATGCCTTGGGTACGCGCAGGTTGCGCTGGCACATCGGACAGTGAACGGTAGCGTCCGGAAGCGCGATTTCACAGGCACGGCAAAAAATCACAGAGGTCCTCGAAAGCACTATGATGGCATACGCCGTCCAGGAAGATCGCGCTTACTTTGGTATACGGCTACACCGCTAACTGCCTGAGGACATAGCGCAAAATGCCACCGTTGGGGGTAGTACCGGCCTCCGGGTGGGAACAGCCATTGCCGATGCCAAATGCCGGCCCGGCGCTGTGATCGGGGTTCGGCGGCGTCTCTCGTCAGCGATGGAACAGCAGTGGCGTGAATTCGCTCAAAGCCCAACGCCAGACAGCCCAAACGTGCCCGCCCCCGGTCTCGTGGAAGGTGTGCCTGATCTGGTTCCTCGTCAGCATCTCGGAGAACTGCTTGGAGCGTTCGTACCCGGCATCCTGCCTGCCGATTCCTATCCAGAACACGTTCAGCCTGGCGTTGGTCCCCTTCGGGTCGGCAAGCTGTTCCTTGAACCGGTTCGCGAACTCGGGGCCTCCCGATGAGCTGAAGATCCCGATGGCGCTGAAGTCGTCCAGGTGGGCGAAACCGATGTTGGAGGACTGCCCGCCGCCCATCGAAAGACCGGCAATTGCGTGATTCTCGCGCCCGGGAGCGGTGCGGTACCTGGCGTCCACCCAGGGAATGATTTCCTTGTACAGGTATTCCTCGAACAGCGGCGTATTCTTCGCCTGCAATGCCGGCGCGGAACCGAACGGCACGGCATGGCCGAGCGGCATCACCACGATCATGGGCACCGCCTTCTTCTCGGCGATGAGACTGTCCAGAATCAAGTTCGCCTTCCCCGCCTGGGTCCAACTGGCCGCCACGTCGCCGCTGCCATGCAACAGATAGAGCACCGGGTAGCGGGCGGTCGACCTGTCGTAACCGGGCGGCAGGTAGACGAACACCTGGCGCGTGGAACTGTCCAACACCTTCGATTTCAGCCAGTTCACTTCCACGCTGCCGTGCGGCACGTCCCGGACTTCCCACGGCGCCGGCGGGGTGGCGGGAATCTCCAGCAGGCTGGCGGAGGTCCGCTGCCGCAGCTTGACGTCGGGGTTCACCGGGTCGGCGACGGTCACGCCGTCCACCGTGAACGTGTACAGATAGCCGTTGGGCGCTAGCGGACCCACGGTGACGCTCCAGATGCCGTCGGCATCCTTACTCATCGGCTCTTGCGTCCCGAGCGGCATCCAGGCGCCAAAGAGCGTGACCAGGGTGGCCTTGGGGGCGCGAACACGGAAGGTGACGCTGCGGTCCGGCCGCACCTCGGGCGAAACCAGTGTGTCTAGAGGCGGCGGCTGCGCCAACCCGCGCGATGCGGCCACAACCACGGCCAATAGCAAGAGTTTTCTGGCGTTCATCGTTTCTCCTTCTGAATCGGGGCCGCAACCGGCCCATCAGCGGCATCGGGAACGATGCGCACATGCACCGCTTCAGTGTAAGCTCCCGGGATCGTTCGGTGTCCGGTCGATCATGGCGCTGAGTATTGGCTCCCGGTCAGGGCATGGCCTTGTAGTACGCCGCGATGAAGGCGGCCGCCGGTCCGTTCTGTTCATGCAAGTGGATCCCGTCGATCCGCGCCGCGCAACTCACAGCTTCGAACTTAGGCGTCACCCAGACCAGATCCGGGTGGTTCGCCGCCACTCTTGCCAGAGCCGGGTCTACATACTCGGGAACATGACAGTCCTGCTTTTTGGCGTCGTGGTCGGTGTTGGGACCAAGCGGGGGTTTGTCGGCATGGCACCATCCGTTCATCGGACAACGAATGATGGTCATGATGTCGATTCGCTTGGCGCTGGGACGTTTGGCCCGAATGGTCGCCAGCGTGGCCTCCAGACTATCTACCCAGGCCTTTTCGGAGGTCAACTCCCAGGACCATGCCTGATAGACAATCCTGTCCGGCGCGTCCCCGTTTTGCGCGCAAGGGACGGTCAGCCGGACATTATTCACCCCGCCGACGTTGGTCGGGCTCCACGCATAGCTGTCAGGTTTGGCGTATTCGTACGTGTAGCCATAGTGGGAGAATCGCCCCTGCCATCTGGTCTTCAGATCGCCAAGGCCATCGGAAAAACCTCCATCCCACCACTCGCCGCTGGAGTAAAGACCAATCAGTTCGGTGCAGGTAAAGGGACCGCGGGGCGGCGCCGCCGCCGGGACCGCCGCCTTCTGCGCCGCTGCCGTCTGTGCGAGCAGGGCTGCGAAGGCCAGGGATTTCAGGATTAAGGAAACGTTCGCCGGCATGTGCTTCCAGCCCCCCTTGATTGGAACCCACGAGGAGTGTAGCACTCCTTGCGGAGCGCGTGCGGGAGCATTCCTGGCCGGGGAGGCGGCTTGCACGATCGGCAGTGTGCGTTGCCGTGGAGGGTTCCAACGGGCGGTCGCCAGCATCCTGGAGGAATGGACTGTCCCTGACCTCACGTACGCGGCGCCCGGAACCACTTCCGCCA
>PLDO01000562.1 GCA_003136215.1 Bryobacterales bacterium | reverse complement strand
GGCGGAAGCGCCTGCCCCACCAGGCAACCAGGCATGCGATCCATGCCAGCGCACTCAGCGCGGCCATGATGCGCTGCTCCAGGGTGCCCTGGAAACGCAGTTCGATGCGCATGGTAGCGGCGGGGGTGGGATGCAGCACCACAAAACCCAGCTTGTCCTGAGTGATGGGAATCCCGTGCCCGTCCTGGGTGGCGCGCCAGCCGGGGTCGGCATTGACCTGGACGGCAACCAGCTCGCCGGGCGGCGCCGGGCCGGTCATCGCCAGGGTGCTGGTATCGATCCACCGGGTCCGCAGGGCGGGGCGCGCCGGGTCTTCAATGGCCGCGACATAGCGTGTCAAAGCTTCGCTGTGTTGCCGCACATCCAATTGGGGAATTTCATCCGGGCGCATAAGGTGTGCCAGGGGCCGCGGCGGCAAAGCGTAAATGGTGTCGTCTTCGGTGTGGTAGACCGGCTCTAAGCCGTCGGCCATCCGCTCGGGCTGGACAAAATCGCGGTAGTACTCGCGCGACTTGCCGCCGTGCACGACGACGTACTCCGCGCCCAGCGCTTTGAGTCCCGACAGGGTGTCCCCGGTCTCCTGTCCGGGGCGGAGGTTGCCGGCGGCGCGGAGGTCGTACACCAGATCCACCGGGACGCGGTTGCGCAGTCCGGTTTCGAATCCTCCGCCCACTTGCGGAAGATCGAACCACGAGTTGAGGCGGAAGCGCAGGCCGCCGGAGGCGAAGACGCGGCCCTCCGGGGGATGCTGAGCCATCCACCGGGCCAACTGGTACTCGATGGTGGTTTCCGGCGCCACGGGCAGCCACTCCTGCCATCCCTGCGTGGCATAGGCCCAGAGTTGCGGCGCCCCGGCGAGGAGCAGGACGCCTCCGCTGCCGAGGGCACAGAGGCGGACGGTCTGGTTGGAACTGCGCAGCATGAGGCGGACGCCTTCCACCAATGCCAGGGCGAGAAAGAACTCGAACTCGATGGCGTAGCGGCGGGATTCGGGAATCGTATCCACGCCGTAGATGTAAAACGCGGTAGCAATCCAGCCAAACACAAAAGCGCCCAGCGTGACCAGACATAAATAGAAGGAACCGTGCAGCCAGCGGAATAGCAGGCGGATGAGCAGTGCGCCCGCCACCATGCCGGACAGCGCCCAGACTTGCGCCCGCCCCAGTTGATAGGCGAAAGAATCCACCGGCCAGTTGAAGAAGATGATTCTGATGAAGCTGGGAGTCAGCCAGAAACAGGCCAGCAGCCAGGCAAGGGCGGCGGCAGCCAGGGCGCGCCAGGGACGGAACTCGGGCTCTCCCCATGCGGCGAGCAAAAGCAGGAGGCAGGAGATGGCCAAAGCAAACGCCGCCACCCAATTGGTCAGGGGAATGGCGGCCAGCAGCACGGCGGCCAGCAGAATTCGCCGGTAGCCGCCGCGTTTACCCGCCAGCCACACGGCCAGCAGCGCCATGGGCAGCAAGGCCAGGCCCGTGTTGTGCGGTCCCTCGCCATACTTAGCCAGCACCTGGATTCGCCAGGGCAGTTGCACGATACCGCGGTCCTTCTCCACGGCGGGAAAGAGCCCGTAGGAAGGCGAGAGGAAGCTATAGACCAGGGCGGCGGCCAGCGCCCATCGCCGGCTGTGGGTAAAGTGGAGCGCCAGCAAGAAAAGGGTGACGGGCCCCAGACAAGTGGCCAGCGAAACGATAGTGCGAAACACCAGATCGGGCGCCACATGCGGCAGCAGGCGGATGCCGAGCGCGCTCAGGTAGGGCAGCAGCGGCACATACATGAACTGCACCGGCAGGCCGCAGTACGGAAAGGGATTCCATCCCCAGGGGTTGGGATGCTGGGAAAGGAATCGGGAGGTTCCGACGTAGCCGCCTTCCACGGATCCGCGGAAGGGCAGTTCGCCGGACATAAATAACGGCGCGTTCAACCAGAGGTTGAGGAGGAAAACAAGAAAAGCAAGTAGACCGACGACAAACAACGATCGTCTGTCCCACTGCCACGGCAGTCTCACGCGTGGCGCTCCTGGCGAAGACCGATCCAGAACAGCGCCAGGATGGTGGCGAGAGCCAGCAGGGCAAGCACCCGGCCCACTTTGTTTTCGAGCGGTGTGAGGAAAGCGATGAAGATCTCGTGATCGCCCGGCGGCGCGTCGATCACCATCATGTCCATGGCATCCTTGCGGACGACGAGCGGAGTCCCGCCCGACCATGCATGCCATGCCGGATCGTAGGTCTCCTGCACCAGAACGGACTGTCCGGGGCCGACTTTGGCGTGCCCGCGCATGGCGTCCGTGCCGGCGCGCCGCAGGGTAGCCGGCGAATCCGGACCGTTTTCGATAGCGTCGGTGTAGGCCCGGAGTCGCTCCATATCGTCGTTGTACCGCGGCGGCTTGACCGCCATCAACTTCGCGGTCTCGACCACGCGAATGCGGTCGGGCCAGCGGCGCGGCACCTTGTAGATGACGTTGCCCTGCTGATCGTCGAAGAGCACCGGGAGGATTCCGTCAAACTTGTGGGGAAACTGGAAATCCTTGAATATTTCCTGCGACTGCTTATCGGCGACGTAGATGGCATCCACGCCCATGCTCTGCATCCAGAGGATGGTGGGTTTCGGATCGGGGCCGAGATTGGTTTCCCACTGGGCGGGTTCCACCTGGCTATTGAGCAGCCCCTGCTCGCTGCCGCCGCCCACCTGCGCCAGATCATGCCAGGTGTCGAACCAGAAGCGCACGCTGCCGGTGGGATAAGTGCGGGCATTGGGCATGTTCTTCCAGATCCAGTCGGTGATGCGGTATTCCACGCGGTTGGTGTGGTCGGGCCAGGCGGGAACGATGTCCCAGGCGCGGAGCAGGTAGTTGTGGGTGGTCCAGAAGGCAGCCCCTACCAGGACGATGGCGAGACCGCGCCAGACCACTTGCGGGCGATTCCACATCCAGCGCAGGAAATACACGATCGTCATGATGTAGATCATGTCGAGTTCCGGCAGCAGGCGGGTAGGCTCGCCGGAGACGCGGAAATTGAAATAGTAGTTGCCCAGCACGTTGAGGGTGAAGAAGACCACGCAGCCGGCCAGAAACACTTCCCAGGTGCGCGCGGTTTTGGTCCGGGCGAGTTTGTCGGTGGTGACGGCGAAGGCGATGGCCACCACCACGGCGACCCAAAGAGACCAGGTGGTGCCGTGTTCCGAAACGTATTTCATGTTTTCCGCCGTGACCTTGAAATACGAGGGCACCAGCCAGAAAGCGGTGAGCCCGTAGGCGAGCGCGGGAATGGCGAGAGCGGGAAGCACGATGCGCTTTTCCTGCCGGGTGATCCAGAAACTCCATACCAGAATCGGGTAGAAGGTGGCGAGCGCGGTGGCGCCATAGAAATTATTGGAGGCGACGCCGGCGGAGAAGATGGCGGCCGCCGCGATAGCCCAGGGACGGGGTTTCTCCAGCGCCAGCCAGGCGAAAGCCAGCGCAATCGGGATGAGCGCCAGCGCGCTCATGTGCGGGCCTTCGCCATACTTGACCAGCACCCCGAGGCGTTGTGGATGCAGCAACCAGGCGTCGCCGCGGAAGCGCGGCATGAAAAGGAATATGGGCGACATCAGGGATGTCGAGACGGCCGCCAGATACGCGCAGCCGCGCGATCTGGTCCCGACGCGCATCAGCAGGTAGACCCCGGCGATGCCGATGGCGTAAAGCAGGGCCGTATAGAAGTGGTAGGCCTTGACCGGCCAAAAGTGGGTGATCTTCGAAATGGCCGCGGTCCCATAGCGCAGCATGGGCGGATAAATGTAGTCGGTGCGGGTGCCGGCGTACCATAGGGGCTGCCACTGGGGATGCGGCCAATGGTCGGCCAAAAAGCGCGCGTCGCCGATGAACGTGCTTTCGATGGAGGCCCATTTGTCGGTGTACTTGGCCTTGAAGTAGGGGCGGATCAACACCGCGGTGAACAGGAACACCAGGAAGAAATCCAGAAGGATTTGCTTGGGGCGCGAGAGCTTGGGAAGAGAGGTCAATTGAGTTTTACCTGCCGGATTGGCGGCGCCGCAAGGCAATCCCAACCGGGGCCAATCGTCATTATGGCATGGCGGGAATCAGGGGTGACGCGGGTCCGGCGCGACGGGGATCTTGCGGCGATTCCACCGGCCGGACTCCCCGGAAATGAGCTTCCGGGGAGTCCGCTCGAATGGGCCGCCTACTTGGCGGAGAAGCGGTAAAGGGTGGTGGTGTGATAGGTTGCGCCGGGCTTCAGTTCGGTGGTGGGGAAGCTCGGATGGTTGGGAGAATCGGGGTAGTGCTGGGTCTCCATGCAGAGGGCGCCGCGCCGGATGAAGGTCTTGCCCTTGCCCTGGAGTGTGCCATCGAGGAAGTTGGCGGTGTAGAACTGCAGCGCGGGCTCGGTGGTCCAGACTTCCATGACGCGCCCGCTCTTGGGTTCGTAGACCTCCGCGGCCTTGGTCACGAAGGCCGGGCCTTTGTTGAGCACCCAGTTGTGGTCGTAGCCCTTGCCGAATTTGATCTGCTCGTCATTGGCCTCAATGCGCGCGCCGATGGCAGTGGATTTGGTGAAATCGAATGGTGTACCGGCGACGGGGCGCAATTCGCCGGTGGGGATCAGGGTGGCGTCGACCGGGGTGTAGCGGTCGGCGAAAATGGTGACTTCGTGGCCCAGGACATCGCCTTCTCCCGCGCCGGCGAGGTTAAAGTACGAATGGTTGGTGAGGTTGACCACCGTGGGCTTGTCGGTAGTGGCGGTGTAATCGATCTTCAGCTCGTTCTTCGAGGTGAGGGTGTAGAACACCTTTGCAGTGAGGGTGCCGGGGAAACCCGCCTCGCCGTCCTTGCTGACGTAGGTAAGCTCGAGCGTTGGCCCGTCGGGGCTGTTGGAGCCGGGCACGACGGTCCAGACGTGCTTGTCGAAGCCGGCCGGGCCGCCGTGAAGCGTGTTGCCGTTATCGTTGTCCGGCGTTTTGTAAGTATTGCCATCAAGCGTGAACTGCGCGTGGCCGATGCGGTTGCCGTAGCGGCCGATGAGCGCGCCGAAGAAGGCGGTCGCCTTCATATATCCCGCCAGGTCATCCATCCCGAGGACGACGTCCGCGTACTTGCCGTTGCGGTCCGGAGCGGTGAGCGAGACCACGGTGCCGCCGTAAGTAATGATCCCTGCCTGCATGCCGTTAGCGTTGGTGAGCGTGTACAAATCCACCTCGGCGCCATCGGGCATTTTGCCGTAAGCCTGTTTTTTCACGTCGGATGCTTCCTTTTTCGCGCAAGCCTGTGTCAGGCAAGCGAGTGTCAGCGCCCCCAGGAGGGCGACGGTGGACCAGCGAGTGTAACTCATCATCCGTATGGTACGCGATTACAGGCGCCGGCGGCGATGGGACTCTCCGCCGCCCAGCCCGCCAAGGTCGATGATGACGGCCACCACGAGGTAAATCAGATTGACGCCCTCCAGCGGGTGGTGGGAGTTCACCAGCCAGGCATAGACCAGGGTAGTCAGCGGCAGGAAGAAGAAGCCGAGGACAGGGATGATGAGGTCGTGGTAGGCGCGCTGCAAATAGGTGGAGGTGAAGTACATCCACACAAGCACAATCCGCGGAAAAGCGAGGATGAGTAGTACCAGCAGGCAGGGCATGAGCGGTCTCAATTAAAATTGTCCCAAAGAACGTTCGGTGTTGGAGGTGCTGGAGAGTACAGCTTCGTATAGAATCAGAAGTCGATGTTCGAAACGACGCGAACCGTGCTGATTGTCGACGACGACCCTCAGATTCTGAGGCTGATGCGGGCCATGCTGGGTCCGCAGGACGTCAGGGTGCTGGCGGCGCCGCTGCCGAGCGATGCGCTGCGCATCTGTGCGGAGGAGACCGTGGACGTGTTGATTTCCGACGTCACCATGCCCGAGATGGATGGCAACAAACTGGCCGAGCGGGTGCTGAAGCTGCACCCGCGCGTCAGCGTGCTGCTGATTTCAGGCGCCGTGGATGTGGCGCCGGCGGTGAAACGAGCGCGGGTGCGGTTTCTGAAAAAGCCCTTTTTCCCCGCGCAGTTGATCCAGGTATTGCGCGACATGCTGGCGGACAAGACAGAGCTCGCGTAGGTGGGACAGACCATCGCTTTGTGTGGTCTGTCATGTCTCGTCAGAGGCTGGTTGACAGGCGACACAAAACGATCGCCTGTCCTACTCCCGGCGCGAAAGCACGGCGGTGACTTCCAGCGGCTTGCCGTCGCGGGTGACCTTCACCCTGACCTCGTCGCCGGGCTTCTTGCCGCGCAGGGCATAGGTGAAATCGTAGAGATTCTGAATCGGTTTGCCGTCGAATTCAATCATGATGTCGCCCGCCTTCAGTCCGGCCTTGGCGGCGGGAGATCCCTCCCGCACGTCGGCGAATTTCACCCCGGCGATGCCTTCGGCGAAATCGGGTACGCTGCCGAAGTAGGGACCGTAACCGCCGGCGGGGGCGGCGCTGGTATCGCCGCCAGAGTGCGGGGCGGGCGCAGCCAGCTTGACGAACGTGGGACGTTCAGGGGCGTCGCGCAGGCTCTCGGCGACCTCCGCGACCAGGGCCAGGAGTTTGGCGGCGGCCGGCGCGTCGATCTTGTCCCAGGTATCGCTCGGCTTGTGATAGTCGGAGTGCAGGCCGGAGAAGAAGAACAGCGCGGGGACCTGGTGCGCCGTGAACGAGGTGTGGTCGCTCGATCCCTCGCTGGGGCCGCCGGAGTAATCCACCTTGAGGCCGGAAGTGGGGATGAGTTTCTCCAGCATGGGCTTGAGAGTGGAGCCGCTGGCGGCGCCGCCGATGTAGAGCCTGTTGTCGCGCATGCGCCCGATCATGTCGAGGTTGATCATGGTGACGGCTTTGGCCAGCGGCAACAGCGGGTGGTCCGCGTAGTAAGCCGAGCCCAGCAGTCCCTGCTCTTCGCCGGCGAAGTTAAGGAACAGAATGCCGCGCTTTTGGCGGGGATACCTGGCGAAGTAGCGGGCCAGTTCCATGACTCCCGCCGTGCCGCTGGCGTTATCGTCGGCGCCGGGGTGTATGGTGCCGGTCTGGCTGGGCGCGAGCGAGTGCTGCCCGCCAAGCCCCAGGTGGTCGTAGTGCGCGCCGATGATGACGTACTCGTCGGTTCGGCCAGGCAGCAGGGCCGCCAGGTTGTGCACCTCCTTGACGGCGCGCTCCACATCCAGATTGGCCTCCACCCGAATGCTGTCGGGGAAAGCGAAGGATTGCGGCTTGAGGTCCTTATCGATGTCGGCCTCAATTTTATCCAGGCTCTTTCCGGCGTCGGTGAACCACGCATCGACGCGCGCCTCGGCCACCTGAACGAACGGAATGCGGGCATTGGTGGGACCCACGGTGACGCCGAATTTCTCCAGTTGATCGGCCTCGCCCGGATGGTTGGCCCGGTCGGCCACCAGGATGACGCCTGAGGCGCCGTGCAGTTTGGCGTTGGTTGCCTTGGCAGCGAATTGCGCGTGCTGCGTCAACGTCTTGCCTTCAAAGATGCTCTTGGCGTCGGATTCCTGCGGCTCGTGACGCAGCACCAGGACGATCTTGCCTTTGACGTCCAGACCGGCATAATCGTCGTAGCTGTATTCGGGCGCCGTAATGCCGTAGCCGGCGAAAACCACCGCGCCGGTGAGCGGTCCAGTTTCGGAAAAATTGAAAGGCACGAAATCGGCGGGAAATTGCAGCTTGGTCGTGCTGCCTTTTTCCGTGAACTGGAAGCGGTTGGCCTTGCCGAGCGCGGCGTCGGTGGTGACCGGGAAGGGTTGCAGGTAGCTCTTGCCGGCGGGCTTGATGCCCAACTCGCGATAGTGGCTCTCCAGGTAAGCGGCGGCCTTCTCCAACTCCGCACTGCCGGTGTTCCGCCCGCGCATCTCCGGCGACGCCAGGAATTTGATGTCGTTGAGATACAAAGTGGGATCGATGATGGCGGCCGCGGCAAGGGCGACGGAGGCAAAGATAAGGCCCGTTGCGAGCCTCGAAGTGCGGATTCTCATTTTGGTCTGCTCGCGGCTTACTTCTTCTTGGCGGGCGGCGGCGTCCCAGAGGGCAACCCGGGCGCCTTGCTTTGGGGCATGCCCGGAATATCGAGTTTGACTTCGCAGCCGCAATCGTCGCCCGCGTTTTTGGCGGTCTTCTGATATTCGATTTCGGTGTCGATGATCATCTTGAGGTTGGCCCACTCGATGGTCTGGCCGATGCGGCGGCCGTTGACGAACATGGTGGGCGTCCCGGAGACGTCCAGCGCCTGGGCTTCGGCGATTTCTTTCTCTACTTCGGCCTGGGTGGCCTTGCCGTCGATGCAGGCGCCGAGTTTGAGCGCATCCACATCCTTGGCGTCTTTGGCCCATCCCAACACCTGGTCCTTGAGGTTCGCCGGCGTGATGGCGTCCTGGTGGGCGTAGGCCCAGTCAAAATACTCCCAGAAAGCATCAGGATTCTGCTGGAAGACGCAGCGGCCGGCCATGGCGGCGGCCTTGGCCCACGGGTGCAGGCCTTCCAGCGGATAGTCCTTAAAGTAGAGGCGCACCTGGGTGGGGTAATTCTGGATCAGGTTCTTGCGGATCATCTCGGCTTCGCCCTTGCAGAAAGGACATTGCATGTCGCTGAAGAGGACGATGGCTACCGGTGCGCCGGCGGTTCCCAGGGCGGGCTGGAACTGGGTCTTGAGCTTATCCAACTCGGGCTTGAAGGGGTTGTTGGCGATGTCGTAGAAGGCGCCCTGCACGATCTTCTTGCCGTCGTTAGAGACGTAGAGCGGGACCTCCTGGGACTGCGCGCCTTGCGCGATACGCACGCGGACTTCCTTGAAGCCGGGAAGCGCGCACGGTTTGGGGTCGCTTATGGTCACCGTCAGCTGCGGTTGCAGCACATAGAGGTGGCGCACATAGGCTTCCATCGTGGGTTTGTCAAAGGCGGACTTTTGCGGCGCATCGGCGGCGGCGAGCAAAAGGGCACCCAGCAGGCAGAGCGAGATGGCTCGAAACATTCTGTCCTTCATTGTAATAGATGGGGCGTGGCGTCAGGAGGCCTGCCCATTATGGGGTGAGCTTTGCCGAAGCCTGGCAAGGCCGGCTCGCCACGCGGCCCCTCGAAGGTTTGCTGTAGCGTAGGCAGGAAAGTGCCGGATGTGGCGCAGGCACTCATGCCTGCCGCGCCGAGACTCGTCTCGGCGCTCCGCCTGAACAGTGAGAATTTGCCCACCCATACCCACTGACTCACATGCGACAATTCCGCCGTCGTCTGCCTCACCAACATCCGGAAGGAAAGTGGCTTTTCGTGCCCTGGCATCTTCACGGCAGTCTCCCGCACGCCATGTATCCTCCTCCCGGCAAACCATCGTCGGGCTCGGCGTTTGTCTGGATGGATCGCTATCTCGATGCCGCTCGCTCGGGACCAGTATATCTGGCGAGGGAGCCAATCGCTCGCATCGTGGAAGCATCGTTGCGGCGTGGCGTGCTGCTGGGCCAGTATGAGCTCGGCGCGTATGCGATCATGGCCAACCACGTCCACGTATTGTTATTGCCCAAAGTCGCGCCATCACGCCTGCTGCAGTCGCTGAAGGGGGCGACGGAGTCTTACGATCACTGGGTGCGCCATGAAAGCGAATGGGGCCGGATTGCCGCCTATATCGAGGACAACCCCGTCAAAGCAGGGCTGGTACGGTGCGCGGAAGACTACCGATGGTCGAGCGCAGGTAAGTGGGACAAGAGCGCCGAGACAAGTCTCGGCGCTGCAGCCATGAGTGGCTGCGCCACCCTCACCCCCTGAATCCCGCCAGCGCCTCCAGCTTCCCCCTCGCCGCGCCCGAATCGATCGACACCACCCCCAGCGCCATCGCCTCCAGAAACGTCTCCGCTCTCCCCGCGGCCACCAGTGCCGCCGCGGCGTTCACCAGCACGATATCGCGCCGCGGACCGCTTGCGCCCGCCAGCACGCTGTCGGCGATTTCCAGATTCACCTGCCGGTCGCCGCCGCGAAGGTCTTCCGCGCTCGCCGTCTGCACGCCGAAATCACCGGGCTCCAATACCCGCGCTTCCAATGCCCCGTCGCGGATCTCCCAGGCGGACGTCGCGCCCGTAGTCGTGATCTCGTCCAGCCCGTCCGACCCGTGCACCACGAACCCGCGCTTCATGCCGAGCGCCGCAATCGCCCCCGCCATCAGTTCGGCGGCGTGCAACGAGGGCGCGCCGATGAGTTGCGCCGTGGCGCCCGCCGGGTTGGTCAACGGACCGAGCAGATTGAACACCGTGCGCATCTTGAGATCGACGCGCACCGGATGGGCGTGCTTCATGGCGGTGTGCACCGCCGGCGCGAAGAGGAATCCAATGCCCACCTCGCGGATGGCGCGCCCCGTGGCGGCGGCCGGCAGATCGATCGGGATGCCCCAGGCTTCCAACAGATCGGCGCTGCCGCACTGGCTGGAAATCGAGCGATTGCCGTGCTTGGCCACGTGTACCCCGGCGCCCGCCACCACGAAAGCGGCCACCGTGGAGATGTTGAAGGTGTTGGCGCCATCGCCCCCCGTACCGCAGGTGTCGAGCAGCGTCTGGCCCGCCGGGAGACCGGCGTCGACGGGCACGGCCATCTGCCGCATGGCGCGCGCGAAACCCACCAGTTCGTCGACGGTTTCGCCCTTCATTTTGAGAGCGATCAGGAAGGCGGCGATCTGCGCATGGGTCGCCTCGCCGCGCAGAATAATCCGCATGGCGGCCTCCGCGTCGGCGGCGGCCAGACTCTGTTCGGAAACCAGGCGGATCAGGTACGGCAGAAGGGACATGATATATTGGGTTTTCTGTAGGCTAACACAAGCGATTCCATGAAAATTCACGAGTATCAGGCAAAGGCCATCCTGGCCCAATATAACGTTCCTGTGCCGCGAGGCCAGGTGGCGTACACGGTGGAAGAGGCGGAAGCCGCCGCCAGAACGCTCGGCGGCAGTGTGGTGGTGAAGGCCCAGATCCACGCCGGCGGACGCGGCAAGGGCGGCGGCGTCAAGGTGGCCAAGGACGCCATCGAGGCGGTCGAACTGGCGCGCAAGATCATGGGGATGACCCTCGTCACCCACCAGACCGGTCCCGAAGGGCGCGTGGTGCAGCGCCTGCTGATCGAGGAAACCCTCCCCATCGAGCGCGAACTGTACCTCGGCATCGTGCTCGACCGCGTACAGGGCAAGCCCGTATTCATGGCCTCGTCGGCTGGCGGCATGGACATCGAAGAGGTCGCCGCCAAGACCCCGGAGCTGATTCTGAAGGAGACCCTCGAATACCCGGGGCTCAAACCCTACCAGGCACGCAAACTGGCCTTCGGCATCGGCATCCCCGCGGCCAGCGTCAACGCGGCGGCGGCGGCCATGACGGCGCTTTCCACAGCCTACTATGCGGCCGATGCGTCGCTGGCCGAGATCAACCCGTTCATCCTTACCAAGGACGGCAAGGTTTACGCGCTCGACGCCAAAATCACCCTCGACGACAACGCCCTCTACCGCCACAAGGAACTGGTGGAACTGCGCGATCTCAACGAAGAGGACCCGCTCGAAGTCGAAGCTTCGCGCTACGGGCTGAATTACATCAAGCTGGATGGCACGGTGGGCTGCATGGTCAACGGCGCCGGCCTCGCCATGGCCACCATGGACATCATCAAGTTCGCCGGCGGATCGCCCGCCAACTTCCTGGATGTGGGCGGCGGCGCCAGCGCCGAGCAGGTGAAGAACGCCTTCCGCATCCTGCTCTCCGACCGCCACGTGAAGGCGGTGCTCATCAACATCTTCGGCGGCATCCTGCGCTGCGACACGCTGGCCAGCGGCGTGGTGGGGGCGGCACGGGACCTGAACATTCAGGTGCCCATCGTGGTCCGCATGGAAGGCACCAACGTGGAACTGGGCCGCCAGATCCTGATGGATTCCGGCCTCAATTTCACGGTGGGCGCGGATATGCTGGACGCCGCGAAGAAGGTAGTCAAACTGGCTGCGCAGTAACCGGCGCCCCACGAGGAAATGCATGAGCGTACTGGTAGATAAGAACACACGACTGATTGTTCAGGGATTCACCGGCAGGGAGGGCACCTTCCACGCGCAGCAGTCCATCGCCTACGGCACCACGGTGGTGGGTGGCGTGGTCCCCGGCAAGGGCGGAACCAAGCACCTGGATTTGCCGGTCTTCGATACCGTGGAGCAGGCCGTCAAGGCAACCGGCGCCAATGCCACGGTGATCTTCGTCCCGCCGCCCTTCGCCGCCGACGCCATCATGGAAGCGGCCGATGCCGGCCTGCCCCTGGTGGTCTGCATCACCGAAGGCATTCCCACGCTGGACATGGTGAAGGCGTGGCAGTTTTTGCAGGGCCGCCAAACACGCCTGATCGGGCCCAACTGCCCCGGCATCATTTCCCCCGGCAAATGCAAAATCGGCATCATGCCCGCCTCCATCCACCTGGAGGGCCATGTGGGCGTGGTTTCGCGCTCGGGCACGCTGACCTATGAAGCCGTGGGGCAGTTGACCAAACTCGGCATCGGGCAATCCACCTGCATCGGGATCGGCGGCGACCCCATCATCGGAACCACCTTCCTGGACGCGCTGGAATTGTTCAATGCGGACCCGGACACGCACGCCATCATCATGATCGGCGAGATCGGCGGCAATGCCGAGGAAACCGCGGCGGCTTATATCAAGGCCCACGTCACTAAGCCGGTGATCGGTTTCGTGGCCGGCCAGACCGCGCCCCCCGGACGCCGCATGGGACACGCAGGCGCCATTATTGCCGGCGGCAGCGGCAAGGCGTCCGACAAGATCAAGGCCATGGAAGAGGCAGGCATTACGGTCTGCCCGACCCCGGCCGATTTGGGAGTGAAAGTTCAAAGTCGCTTATGAGTGTCGAACGCACGTTTTCCATTATTAAACCCGATGCCGTGGCAGCCGGGCAGGCCGGAGAGATCCTGGCTATGATTCAGCAGGCCGGCTTCAAGATCCTGGGTCTGCGCATGACGCGGCTATCCGCAGCGCAGGCGCAGGGTTTCTACGCCGTGCACAAGGAGCGCCCCTTCTATAGCGGCCTGGTCAAGTTCATGACCGAGGGGCCGATTATCGTCATGGCGCTGGAGCGCGAAGACGCGGTAAAGGGGCTGCGCGAAGTCATGGGCGCCACCAATCCGGCCAATGCCGCCGAGGGCACCATCCGCAAGCGGTTTGCCGCCAACATCGAGCGCAACTGCATTCACGGGTCGGACGCTCCGGAAACGGCGGCGGTCGAATTGGCCTTCTTCTTCAGCACCGCCGAATTGTTGTAGGACAGGCCTCCTGGCCTGTCCCCTAACGCAAAGACAGGCCAGGAGGCCTGTCTTACATGTCAATCATCGTCGGTTTTGTCGCTGAAACATCGCCGAACGAGCGCCGGGTGGCAATGGCCCCGAGCGCCCTCTCCGTCTTCAATAAGACGGGCGTCGAACTGCTCATGCAGCCCGGCGCGGGAACCGAAGCCGGCTTCCCCGATGCCGAATACGTGGAGAAGGGCGTGCGCCTGGCGGGCAGCCGCGAAGAGGTATTCCGCACCGCCGAAGTAATTTTGCAGGTCCGCGGCCTGGGGGCGAACCCGGAGACCGGCGCCGCCGACCTGGCCCTCCTGCGGCCGGGACAAACCGCCATCGGCTTCGGCGAACCGCTGACCGCCGGCGACGCGGCGCGCGCTCTTGCCGCCGGCGGCGTCACCTTCCTCGCCATGGAACTGATGCCGCGCATCACGCGCGCCCAGAGTATGGACGCCCTGTCGTCCATGGCCACGATCTCCGGCTACAAAGCGTCGCTCATGGCGGCCGACAACTTGCCCCGTATGTTCCCCATGTTGATGACCGCCGCCGGCACCGTGGCTCCGGCGCGCGTGCTGGTGATCGGCGCGGGCGTGGCGGGGTTGCAGGCCATCGCCACCGCGCGGCGCCTGGGAGCGGTGGTCTCCGGCTACGATATCCGCGCGGCCGTCAAGGAACAGATCGAGAGCCTGGGCGCGCGCTTCATCGTGCTGGAAGTGGAAGCCGCCGGCGCCGAAGATAAGGGCGGCTACGCCAAGGCCATGACCGAGGAGTTCTACCAGCGGCAGCGTGAGCTGATGGCCGGCGTCCTGGCGCAGCAGAACGTGGTCATCACCACCGCCGCCGTGCCCGGCAGGAAGGCGCCGATTCTGATCACGAGCGACATGGTGGCCCGCATGGCGCCGGGCTCGCTGATCGTGGATATTGCCGCCGAACGCGGCGGCAATTGTGAACTCACCCGCCCGGGCGAAACCGTGGTGAGCGGCGGCGTCACCATCATGGGGCCGCTGAATCTGCCGTCCACCATTCCGTATCACGCCAGCCAGATGTACGCCAGGAACATCGCCACCTTTCTGAAATACCTCGTGAAGGACGGCAAGCTCGCCCTGAACCGGGAGGACGAGATCGTCCGCGAAACCCTGGTCACGTACGGTGGAGAAGTGGTACATCCAAAGGTGCGGGAAATGCTCGGACTGTCCGCCGTTTAAGGGGATTGCGCAATGCCTTCAAACCTGGAAATGGGACTCTACGTCTTCATGCTGGCGACCTTCGTCGGCCTGGAGGTGATCCGCAGGGTATCGCCCCTGCTGCACACACCGCTGATGTCGCTGACCAACGCCATCTCCGCCATCTCCGTGGTGGGCGCCATCCTGATCATCAGCAATGACGAGGCCACCACCATGAGCAAAGTGCTCGGCTTCGTCGCCATCACCGCCGCCACCACCAACATCGTCTCCGGCTTCCTGATCACCGACCGCATGCTCAAGATGTTCAAGCGCAGGGAGGAGAAGAAGTAATGGGCTCCCTGGTCAACTACATCTACATCCTCTCCGGCGCGCTCTTCATCCTCTCGCTCAAATGGATGAACTCGCCGGTGACGGCGCGCCGCGGCATCTTCGCCGGCGAGGCGGGTATGCTGATGGCCGTCGGTGGCACGCTCATCCAGCATCACTCCAACTGGGAGTGGATCCTGGCCGCCCTGTTCATCGGCACCGCCGTCGGCGTGCCCATCGCCTACATCATGCCGATGACCGCCGTGCCGCAGCGGACCGCCATGTCGCACGCGTGCGGCGCGTTGGCCGCGGCGCTGGTGGGCACCGCCGAGTATTATCAGCGGCAACCCCACGCTTCCACCGAACTGGTGGGCTTCACCATGGTGGCCCTGGTGGTGGAAACCCTGCTCGGCTTCCTCACCTTCACCGGAAGCCTCATGGCCATGGGTAAGTTGCAGGAGATCCTGCCCTCCCGCCCGCTGGTCTACAAGAACCAGAACGCCATCAACTTCGTCCTCTTCGCCATCGCGATCGGCCTGGGCGTGCGCGTCATCCTGGTGCCCACCGATACCTGGATCTTCCCCATCTTCGCCGGCCTTTCGCTGGTCTTCGGCGTGCTCCTCATCCTGCCCATCGGCGGCGCCGACATGCCCACCGTGATCGCGCTGTTGAACTCCTACGCCGGCCTTTCCGCCTGCGCCATGGGGTTCGCCCTCGACAACAAGCTGCTCGTCATCGCCGGCGCGCTCGATGGCTCCAGCGGCCTGATTCTCTCCATCATCATGTGCAAGGCCATGA
>PLDO01000222.1 GCA_003136215.1 Bryobacterales bacterium | reverse complement strand
ACACCTCGTTCTATTTCCGGTCGGAGTTGCAGATGACCAGCGACGAGGGCCTGGATGCCTATGGCGCGGTTACGTGGGGCCAGTTCTTCATCTACCAGGGATTCAATGAACGGACCGGCTGGATGCACACCTCAAGCGGGGTCGATGCCGTTGACGAGTATCTCGAAACCGTGCAGAAGAAGGGCGACGGCTTCTTCTACAAATACGGCAACGAAGAGCGTCCGATGGTGGCGGAGACCATCACCGTGCCGTACCGGGCCGGCAACGGCATGGCCGAACAGAAATTCACCGTCTACCGCACCCATCACGGGCCCGTCGTCCGAGAGGCCAACGGCAAGTGGGTCAGCATCCGCCTGATGCAGGAGCCTATCAAGGCGTTGGAGCAATCCTACACGCGCACCAAGACGAAAGACTACAAGGCGTTCCGGCAGACCATGGAATTGAAGGCGAACTCCTCGAACAACACCATTTTCGCCGACGCCGACGGCGACATCGCCTACTTCCACGGCAACTTCATTCCCAAACGCGATACCAGCTTCGATTGGACCAAGCCGGTGGACGGCAGTAATCCGGCCACCGAATGGCAGGGACTTCTGGCGGTGGACGAGACGCCGCACCTGCTCAACCCCAAGAGCGGTTGGCTCTACAACACCAACAACTGGCCGTGGTCGGCGGCTGGCCCGAGCAGCCCGAAGAAGGAAGACTATCCCGCTTATGTCGAGCAAGGCGGCGAATCCGCCCGTGGGCTGCACGCCATCCGGGTGCTCGAAAACAAGCGGGATTTCACCCTCGACTCGCTGCTGGCCGCGGCCTTCGACAGCTACCTCACCTGGTTCGAGAAACCGATCCCCGCGCTCCTCAAGGCGTGGGACCAGACGCCGGACGCCAATCCCCTGAAGGCCAAACTCGCGCCGCAGATCGACATCCTGCGCAAATGGGACCTCCGCTGGGCGGTAGAGAGCATCCCCACGTCCCTGGCGGTCTTCTGGGGCGAGGATGTGCGCCGCCGCGTGGGCGGTGGAGGCCGCGGTTCGGGAACTTCCGCCGACGATGCCATCGCCAAGGCCCCCGCCGAGCAACTCCTGCAGTCGCTGGCGGCGGCGTCGGACCGGCTCGCCGCCGATTTCGGAAGCTGGCGGACGCCATGGGGCGACATCAATCGATTCCAGCGCCTCACCGGCGACATCGTTCAGCCGTTCAACGACGCCGCACCGAGCATTCCCGTCGGCTTCACCTACTCCCAATGGGGATCGCTCGCCTCGTTCGCGGCGCGCGCCTACCCGGGAACAAAAAAGTGGTATGGCACCAGCGGCAACAGCTTCGTCGCCGTAGTCGAGTTCGGCGACCGCGTGCGCGCCCGGGCAGTCACCGCCGGCGGCGAGAGCGGCAATCCGGCGTCCCCGCACTTCAACGATCAGGCCAAGCGCTACACCACGGGCGAATTGCGCGAGGTATACTTCTACCGCGACCAGCTAAAGGGGCATACCCAGCGGGAGTATCACCCGGGGAACTGAAGCCGATGCATCACAAATTGATGCACCATGCATCAGTTTATGCTACAGTGAACTCATGACGATCTCTCTCAGGAACTTGCCCCCTGAAGTGGAAAAGGCGATTCTTGAAACCAGCCATCGGGAAGGAATCAGCCTCAACAAGGCCACGCTTCGATTGCTGCAGGCATCGCTACGCAAGCCGGCGGTGAACTCGGACTTTGATGAGTTTTTCGGAACATGGTCGGATGCGGAGGCCGATGAGTTCGACGCGGCTTTAGCCGAGATGCGTCAGGTTGATCCGGCCGACTGGGAGCCCGCCGAGTGAATGTGGTGCTAGACACGTCGGCGTACTCGATGTTGCGCCGGGGACACAAGGCGATTCTTGACGTAGTGCGGCGGTCGGAGACAATCGCAATATCGGCGGTTGCGCTAGGCGAGTTGCACAGCGGATTCCGGGCTGGAAATCGCTGTGCGGAGAACACCGCGCAGTTGGCTCAATTCCTGAGTAAGCCCTCAGTCCGCGTCCTGAACGTCACCGGGGAGACGGCACTGCGATATGCGGAGATCGATGCGTATTTGCGCAAGAAGGGCCGGCCGATCCCGCGCAACGATGTCTGGATCGCGGCGGTTGCGTTGGAGCACGGACTGCACCTCGTCACACTGGATGTTCACTTTCGCGAGATTCCACTGCTCCTGATTCAACCGTGAAGCGGAGTTTGAGTCGACCTCAGGCAAGCTCTGCTTCGCGATCAACCATGATCGTGTGGAGCAATTCCATTGCCTCGACGACACCTTCGACCACATCGTCGGTTTGCGCCTGACCGGCGACGACCGATGCGATTGCGGCCCCTTGCGACGTGAAGGTCTGCTCGAATTCGCTCATGCGGGCATCCACGTACTCCTGCTGCGCGCTTGCGCCTTGACTCAGGACAGCGATTCCGTCCCTCACACCGGTGACGCGCTCGTCAATTGCTTCCGTGTTCTGTTGGACTTGTTCGAGGTCAGCCGTCAGGCGCCGGCAGCGCTCTTCCGCGAGGGTGCACCCGTCCTGTGTCTGGGCCAACCGGGATTCCATCTCCGACAGCCGTCCGCGAAGCTCGTTAATCGCGTCGCCGGATGCCCGCTCCAGGTCGATTATGGCTTTATCGTGCGTCTGGAGGTCCGCGGCCACACGAGCTTCGAGTTCCTGCGTCTCCGCGCGGAGCGCAGCCGTCACGCTCTGCTGGTGGGACACCACGCCGGCACGGGGCGCGGCGAAGGTGAGGAGCTTGAGCTCCAGGATCACTTTCAGCATGCGTTGGTAACGAACCTTGGGGTCCTTCGCAATGCAGTTGCCGACCAGGTGATCGACGGCAGGGATTCCAGTGGGCGGCGGAACGGAGCTGGTCAGCGACGCGGCAAGGGCATCGGCATCGTCTCCCGCGAAGGCACGGCGCCCCATTACCATTTCGTATACGATGGCGCCGAACGCGAAGATATCGCTGCGGGAGTCGGCGGCGTGGCCTTGCAGGATTTCAGGGGCGGTGTAGGGCGTGATGGCCGCCGCCTGACCCGGCGTCCCGATCAGTTCCAGGCCCGTGGTGGTGACAACTATATTCGATGGCAGCAGAGCACCGCAAGCGCGTCCTGAGTCGTGGATCCCGCGCAGCGCCTCGGCCAGCATCATGGCGTATCGCAGCATCTCCGGCAAGGGAAGTGGTCCTTCGGCCAGACGCCGGCCGAGAGTTGACGATCCATTTTCTGCTCTTTCTTCGAGTGCGGTCATCTTGATCCTCGCTGGGGGGCAGTGGCCCTTCGAAACAGTCCAACAGAATTGGGCGGGCCGGACAAGTCATCCATGGCAAGTAATTGGGTACTACCGGACTGAAGCGAGTACTAGCCGTACGCTGGCAATTTACAACACTCGGGAATGGGTCGAGGACCCTTCCGCGGGGTACACACGGCGAACGGGTTGGTTAGCTGGCTTTGCAGGCAAGTTCGAAACTTCTGTGCTCATAGGCCGATCGAGGGCGGGCGTCGGCGATCCGCGCTACCCGGTCCTTCAGGGCGCTGAGCCTGTCCTGGAACTGGCACGTCTTTTCCGCGCGGCGGCCGAGCCGTTCAAAGTCGAGGCCGTGGAGCCTGGTCGCGTTGTCGCAGATGCTGCTCGATATGGAACTCAGCAGGCAGTCATAACCTTGCCTTGTTGCCATCTGTTGCATCTCCGGAGCGGGATGGGCTCTTGCCGCACTGGTGCTGGTGGATGAAAGGACCGGAGTCCTGGAAGGTACGAAGCCGGCTGCGATGATGAACGCCATATTTGCTCTACCGGGTCCATTATTAAGGGATTGTGGGCGAACGGAAAGTCCTGTCGATCCTACGTACGTAATAGTACGGGCGAAGACAACCTATCGCAGCAGTCCCAGTACCCCGCGGCATTTTCCTTGCATCGCACACCAAACTGCCGCATCGAAGCGAGTTTCCGGCAGGGTTCCGCAACCAGAGTTGTATTCCGGATATAATTCTCCTTCTTGAACCGGATCGAGAGATCGGAGTCCATCGATGTTCGTCGTGAATAGCTTGCCGGTGGCGATTATCTTCTGCGTAATCACCATGCTGGGGTGGGGATCGTGGGCCAACACGCAAAAACTGGCGGGCAAGGAAAAGTGGCCCTTTCAATTATTCTATTGGGACTACGCCATCGGCGTGTTCCTCTTCAGCCTGGTATTGGCGCACACGCTGGGCAGTTTCGGGATGGCGGGAGCCCCCACCAGGGAGAACATGCATACGGCGGCCGGCACTTTCGTCCTGCCGGCGCTGATCAGCGGCGCGCTGTTTAACCTTTCGAATATTCTCCTGGTAGTGGGCATCGATGCGGCCGGTATGAGCGTGGCCTTTCCGGTGGGCGTCGGCCTCGCGCTGGTCATCGGCACGGTGGCAACCTACGTGAAAGCACCGAAGGGAGATCCCGTGCTGCTGTTCACGGGCGTGGCCCTGATCGTCTTCGCCATGATCATGTCCGCTCTCGCCCACAAGCGTCTCCCGCAAGGCGGGGTGCGCAATCCGCTGCGCGGTGTCGTCTATTCCGCCATCGCGGGCGCGTTGATGGGTTTCTTCTACCCGTTTCTCATGCAGGCAATTTCGCCGGACTTCAACAAGGCTCCGATCCTGCCCGGCATGCTGACTCCCTACGTGGCGCTGGTGTTTTTCGGCGCGGGCGTGCTGGCCAGCAATTTTTTGTGGAATACCATCTTTATGCGCACGGGTGGTCTGACCTATGGCGACTATTTCCGCGGCAGCGCGCGCCTGCACGCCATCGGCATCCTGGGCGGGGTCATCTGGATGCTCGCGCTCAGCTTCAACGTGATCGCTTCCAGCGTGGCGGGTCCGGCGATATCCTACGCGCTGGGACAGGGCGCGACCCTGGTGGCGGCCATCTGGGGCCTGTTCATCTGGCGCGAGTTCCGCGCGGCGCCGCCAGGAACCAACAAATATCTCGGGCTGATGCTCGGCGGGTACGCTATCGGACTGATTCTGATCGGCGCGGCGACGCAGTAACGGGAGCGATGAATGATCACCATCGAAAGAACCGGTTTTCACGGTTGGGCCAACAGTTGGCGGATGTCCAACGGCGAAGTGGAGCTGGTGGTGACGGGCGATGTCGGACCGCGCGTGATGCGCTACGGTTTCGCCGGCGGGCAGAACTTCTTTAAGGAATTCACCGCGCAACTGGGAAAAACGGGCGAGGCCACCTGGCAGCCCAGGGGCGGCCACCGCGTGTGGATCGCACCCGAGGATCCGGTGAAAAGCTACGCCCCGGATAACGCGCCCGTCGCGATCCAGGTGCGGGAGGGCGAGATCGTCTGCACCGGACCGGTAGAGGCGCTCACCGGCATGGAGAAGAAGATCACGGTCAGGATGGCAACTCAGGGAACGGCGGTGGAGGTGCTCCACGAGTTGCGCAACTCTGGCGCCGGGCCCTACCATCTGGCGCCCTGGATTCTGACCATGATGGCGCAGGGCGGCGCGGGCATTCACGGGTTTCCGCCGCGCGGCACCCACCCGGAAATGCTCGAACCCTCCAACCCGCTGGTAATGTGGGCCTTCACCCATCTCGACGATCCGCGCTGGCGCCTGTCCCGGAAGTATCTGGTACTGCGCCAGGACCCGAAAAACTCCAACCCGCAGAAGTTGGGAACCTACAACCGCCACACCTGGGCCGCCTATCTGCTCCACGGCGAACTGTTCGTGAAGCGCTGCGAGGCGATCGCCCCTCCGGCGGCCTTCCCGGATCTCGGCTGCACCTTCGAGACCTTTACCAACGCGGACTTCCTGGAATTGGAAACGCTGGGTCCCTTGACCACTCTCGCACCCGGGCAGAGCGTGTCGCATACCGAGCGCTGGACCGCCCACCGCGATGTGAAGCTGACCACGTGGACCGACGAAGAACTGGACGCTGTGGTGCTGCCCCTGGTGTGAAGGTACGTATCCGCACATCGGTATTGAGGATGCCCTAACTCAAGCCGATGGTAGCGATCCGCATACCGCGATGGGTTCTGCCGGCGGCAGTCGGGGGAGTGCTGGCGCTGACCGTGACGGATACCGTAATGATGCGGCGCCACCGGGTATCCGTCAGGCCGCAGGGGCGCACCACCGTACAAGAGTTGAGGCCCTCGCCGTTCCATCGTGCTGAGCCGGAAATCGTGGTGATTCAGACGCTGAAGGCGCCTGTAATTCGGGTCTCCGCGCCCGTGGCAGCTGAACCGGTGGCTGCGGCCGCCGAACCCCCCAGGGGAAGCCGCTGGGACCAGTTCATCAGTAAGATCCCCCTGCTGCGGCGCTGGCGGAAGCATCCGCCGGCGGATGGAACCGAACCCCGCTAGCTGCCAGCGCGGGCTGTGGCGCTACTGGATAAACATGGTCCGTCTTGCGCCAGACCAGTCCCTGGCCCCTGGTGCGCGCGTTCCAAAACTCCCATAATGCGGCAGCGGTGGCGGCAAAATTTACCAGGTTCCCCCATATCGTCCGTATGGGTACCGCCGCAGCGAAGCGCCATCCGTAGATACGCGCCCCGCAATGCGCCCGCACGACGGTCTGCAGCAGCGCAATGCCGAAGGTCAGGCGGCAGAGGTCCGAAATCCAGTTTGGTAGCAGGCTGCCGAAGTGCCACGGAGCGGGCTGGGAGAGGCTGGCCAGGTAGCTGGCCGTGCCATACAGGAAGAACAGGTTGGCCGCCGGCGAGAGCAGGTTTCCCACCAGGCCCTTGCGATCGCGCCAGAACCAGTAGAGCTGCGGCCAGGGCGCGCTCCAACCGTGCCGCTGCCAGCTTTGCAACGCGATGCCGGTGACCCATCGGATGCGCTGCGAGATTGCGGGGCGGAGGCGGCGCGGGAAATACTCGCGGGTGGCCATCGGGCCGGCAGTCCCCCTCCGAACGGGAACGAAGACCTGGCGGTAGCCGAGAGAGTGGAGCAGATAGCCGGTTTCGTAGTCCTCGGTCAGGCACGAGGGGTCGAAGGGCCGGCCGCAACGCGTGGCCGCCAGGCGCTCCAGGGCTGCCCGGTCGAAGCCCGTGCCCACCCCGTTGGACGGCAGGAAGCCCCCCAGGTACTGGCGTACGGGAATGTCCTTGTGCTGGTATTCGGCGAACTCGTCGCAGTATAGCCCGTGCGTCCATTCGCGGACTGCCGTAGGCAGCGGCAGCACCGGCACCTGTACCATGGCGTAGCGCCGCGAGAACCAGTTGATCAGACCGAGCGATTCGGGGTGGATCAGATCTTCGGCGTCGTGTATTACCACAATGCGGAAGCGAATCTGGTGCCGCGCCTCGTGGTCTTTCATGCGCTGGTAAATCCAGTTAAGGCAATCGCCCTTGGAGGTCGGCCCGTCATGCGGGCAGATGGCGATGTGGACCCGCGGATGACTCTGCGCCTGCATTGTGACGGCGTGGATGGTTTGGGCGTCGTTGGGGTAGACGCCAACGAAGAAGTGGTAATTGCGGTATCGGATGGCCGCCAGATTGTGCTCCAGCATGCGGCCGATAACGGCGTCCTCGCGCCACAGCGGGACGAAGACGGCGATGGGGCGCTCCGCCGCCCGCCGCACCGCGGCGTCCGATGGCCAGGGGAAGCGCAGGCGGCAGGTCGCCAACCCGACCAGGGTGATAAACAGGTCATCCAGGCCGCTGATCACGATCCACACCGCCACGGGCACCAGCAAGGCCGCAACCCAGTGATCCAGGCACTCAAGTAATGGTGTCGTATCAATCGGAGTGGGGACTTTGGGTGCGAACTCTCACAAAAATGTGGAAGCGCACTTGCGCTACCTGCCGCGGGCGAACGCCAAAAAGGCCGGGAGCATCGGGCCTCGGGCGGTCTTTAGCGGGACGCCTGAATGCCGGGAGCCACCCACTGGACAAGAAACTGCGACACCGAGGGAAAAAGATGCGCCATCACGCCGATCAGAGGCAATCCCCCAAGGCTCAACAGCTGTACCCAGAACTCGGCATTCAGCTCGCCGGGATTGGTGCGGCTCATTCTGCTGAGGATTGGGTTGCGCTCCATTTGAGCGAGAACCCTGACCATCAGATAGCCGATAGCCAGAAACGACAACGCGAGGAATCGCGCGATCGATTGTGGACCCTGCGGCGAATACGAGTTGAAGAACACCAGCAAGAGCAGGAAGCCCACCGAGACACAGGATGCCGCGCGCTGAACGTGCTCCACTCCGTAGGCCACATAACGGCAACACTGGAGCGCTACAAAATTCGAGCAACACTTCAGATACGCGCTCTCCTGGTTTTCGCCGGCGGCAGGCGGATCCTGTGAATCGTCCTCTTCGAGCGATTGGCGCCACCAGGGCCGCAGGTCCAGTTGCATGATTCGGGCGGCTATCTCGGCACTGACCGTCTGATAACTTTCCATGCCCCGCAATTCGTGCGCCGCGCCCGGCAGGCCGGCGCCCCTGGCGATGCTGCCGAGCGTAGGAAGCTCGCGAGGCCGCGGCTCAATCGCATCTTCAAAAGCACGGAAGTCGGCTTCCGCCATCTCCACGGAAGTGCCCGCCACCTGCAGGGCGGTGACCGATGTTACGCCAGAGCCCGAGGCGCCGGCGGCAGCCGCTTTGGACAATTGTCCGGCTGAGATTCTGGCCAACGCCTGAAGGGTTACGACTCTCCCGTGCAGCGCATACCGCATCTGCCGGTTCAGGCGGTGCTTCGCAACCGATCGCCGAAAGTCCCAGGCGGGGCGCCGGGGCCAATCTCGCGCGACCCGCCGCAGTGCCGGTTGCAGCCGCAGAAGTTCGACGAGGTCCAACACCGTAGCGAGGCGTCTCCACATCAAGGTGAAGTCGTGACAGCCAATCGCCAGCCAGAATAAGACGAAACCCAACTCGACCCAAACGACAATGTTGTACAGGTAGCGTTCCACCGCAAACGGATATTGACGGAGAATCAGGACGCAGAAGAGAAGGAAGATCAGGCCGATGCCTGTCCTGCGGAATGCGGCCCAGAAGGTCAGCTGGGCGGGCGCCAGCACACACTGGTCCAGCGCCTCAATTGCGCAGCGCAGCCTCTTCTGAAAGGCGACTGCCGCGCTCGAATCATCCTCGCCGGCCGTGAAAGTGAACTGCGGCCGGTTTGGTCCGGCGACGGTATATCGCTTGAAATAGAAGAGCGAAACAGAAAAGAACACCGTCGACAAAATGACCAGCGGTGCGGCGGGCGACGATCCGGAATAGAGATCGAGTGACCGGTAGCGGAAGAAGAATGCCCCTTCGCTGCCGCGATAGCAAAGGCGAAACCATGTGCCTGCGATGAACAGGAACAGGGCCGACATGATGGCCGGATAAATGGCGCCCCGAATGCCGAACCGCCAGCTTTGGCGGTCCAACAGGTTATGACGGCCTCGCACGCCCACCAGCAACAGGATGTAAGAAAAGCCGGCTATTGGCGCGCACAGAGCGACCACCGCCACGAAACTGAGGAATGGCCCCAATTTCCAGGCGTTGTCGACAAAGAAACGGTCTAGTGGGAACAACGCCGGGGAAATCAGAATCCACTGTATGGCAGTCAGGGAGAGGGTAACGCCCAGCAAGGCCTGAAGCCGCAATCCGAATCCTTCGGTAATCGCCAGCCAATAGGGTTTTCTGGCGAGGGGCGCCAGGTTGCACCAGACGAACAGCAGCGATCCCACAAGGGCCGCCAAGTTCACCGACAGAACGCTGATTCGCCAGCTAAGTGGCCGGTAGGTGATGTACGTTGGAAACGGCGCCAACGCCTTAACGGGATTCCGGCGCAGCCAGCCGCAGTCCTCGTTCGGACCGCATTTGCCGTGAGTCTCGCGCCACTGGTGGTTATGGTAATCGAGAGGCTGGAACCCGAATCGGTTCAACGTCAGCAACCACATTCCGGGATAGGGGTGGCCCCCCTCGAATTGCCGGTATCCGCGTAGAACCGGGGTCTTTACGACCTGGATGTCGCGAAGCAACAACTGGGTGACATTGTACACGCCTTGAATGGTGGAATCCGCGAAAGTAAGCCGGCCTTTCTTGTTGTTGCCGTCAGCAGTGTCCAGCCAGTCGTCTCCATCCGCGAACATAGGATAGGTGGAAAGCAGAATTGTGCCGGACAACGGATCTCTCGATGCCGCCGGAATCGCCATGATTTCCGGGTTATGGATCAAGATGCGGGTATCGGGCGCCTCCCGCCGGATCGCCTTCATCAGGAAGAGCACGTCCAGGCTGTTGGTTGCCAAGACAAATACGATGCGTGTCCCGTTCCGTTTGAATTCCCGCATAATGGACTCTAAGATTGCATCCTGGGCCAGCGGCGTCTGGACCTCCGAAAAGGTGGGAATGCTGTCCTCACCGCTGTTGGGGTCCCTAATCGAAAAGTTGAGGCTCCACGATGGATCCGAATACGCATCGCGCGTGGAAGCGCCTTCCTGGTAGGCATTCCGCAGGCGGGAAATGTCCCGCGGAAATACATAAGTTCGCACGCTGCATGGGGCGCTCTTCTGGCGCGTTGTGGGAAAGGCCTCGTCGCGCGAGAGGCGCATCTTAAACGAATTCGAATAGCCCGTTTCATCCTCTTTCAACAACACTGCGTCCCGCTGAGGGATGCGATAGTCGGCCAGCACCTCGCAGAATACGCTCTGGTAATCCTGCGCGTCGACGATTCCTCCGTGAAAGTCCAGACGGGTGGCTTGTTTGAACGCGTCCCCATAGTCGATATTTGAAGCCGAAGCGCTGTAGACCGGGCTGGAAAAACGGATTTCGGACGGGTGCCCATCCTGCCACTCCTTTACCAGGAAACTCAGAGAAGAAAAAGACCCCGAGAACGTCGGCGAGAGAAGGCCTACTTTCTTTTCGCTCTTTTCGCTCGTTTCGGCCTTTTCGCCGGAGGTGAACGCGTCGGCAAGTTTCAGCGCGGCACGAAACGGTCTCCCGGCGATTCCCGAGGTCGCTGTTTCGGGAACCAGCCATACGAAGAGGAGCCGTCGCGCGGGGAATTCGCCGCCCGCGGCGCGAAAAACCAGCACCCCGGGCATTTCTTCCCCGAGCGCCTCCAGACGCCTCTGACGCCGCCTCTGGTTGATGTCCCTTTCGGTTCCGCTGAAGTGATCGCTCCAGGGCAGCCATTGTCCGGCGAACTCCCACCCGGCGTCTTGCAGCGAGCGCTCGATTGCCTCGATCTGGAAATCCAGTAACAGGGCCATCCGGGTGTGCAACGGGTCGGGAACGGTTGCGATCAAGCTCCACATCTTCGCCGGCTTAGGCGCCTGGTCCACCCCCAGAAACGCCTGCAAGTTGCCTGGCGCGGCGTCTGGTCCGGCTTTCGGGTCTTGCAGGTAGTCGGTCACGGCGCGCACCAGGGAAAGGTCGATGGCGGGGTTGTGTACTTGAAAGTAGTCCCGGGTTGCGATCCAGGGGCCCTCGATCAACTCGTCAGATTCGGTTTGCGGGCTATTATGCTCGACACCTCCTCCCGTAGCCGATTTCTCGGTCCCCTGCGTCGTTTCGGATTGAGGAGCAAACTGCGTGTGGAGGAATACCGCCAACAGCGCGAAGATCCCGGCGGCGGACCCAGTCATTTTTCGCATTTCTCGCCTCCCTCGAACCAGGTATGTCTCTCTGCTTGAGCCTCATGAACTCCAGAGAAGTCCTGTTTCGACCCTCTAAAAACTGATTAGCGAGTGTATTAGAAAAATGAGGACAATTCAATTGGCTCGTAACTCGTTTTCGCTTTTGAGCCTCCATCAGTTCGTGCGAAATAGTACGAATCGTGGGCCGCACCGTTAGATGCTGAGAAAAAAGGCTGGCAGGCGGACCCAGAGGGTACCCCGCCTGCCCCACCACCGGCAAGTCGTCTACCTGTAAAGGTGGGGCAGGCGCTTTCGCCTGCTAATTCCCCGTGCCGGTTATCCTCCTGAAATTTCTCCCAGGGTCCTGCGGTACATCTCCGCGAATTGCTGCAGCGTGATCTGCTCGGCGCGCAGGCCGGCTTCCGGCCAGGCGTCGATCATCTCTTTCCCGTAGACCCCGGCCAGATTATTACGCAGGGTCTTGCGTTTCTGGCGGAAGCACTGGCCCAGAAATCGCCGGAACGCCTCGCGGTCGCCCACGCCCAAGTCTCGCAAGTGGGGCGTCAGCAGCACCACGGCGGAATCCACCTGGGGAGGCGGGCGGAAGCTTCCGGGCTTGACTTCAAACAGCAACTGCGTGCCGGCGAACAGCGCGGTCTGCAACGTGAGATAGCCGTACTCGCGGTGGCACGGAGTCGCGATCAGGCGTTCGGCGACTTCCTTCTGTATAAGGAATACAATTCGCGGCACGTCCAGCCGGACCACCTTCTCCAGGATGGGCGACGTGATGTAGTAAGGCAGGTTGCCGGCGATGGGCGCGCGCCCCCATTTGGCGAGGTCGGTGGCCAGGACGTCGGCGTGCACGATTTCCAGGCGCGGCTCACCCGCGAACCTGGTCCGCAGGTGTTCCACCAGGGTGGCGTCGATTTCGATGGCCACGACGCGCGCGGCCCGGCGCAGCAGTTTTTCCGTCAGCGCGCCGCGGCCGGGGCCGATCTCGATCACCAAGTCCTCGCCCGCAGGGCACGTGGCGACAGCAATCCGCTCCAGAACGTGCGCGTTTGTCAGAAAATGTTGACCGAGTTTTTGCGGCAAGGCGGCCGCTAGCTCCGCAGGTGCTGGCCGCGGGTGAAGACCACCTGTTTCAGACCCCAGGTGGGTTGGCCGCTGACCGTCGCCGGCGCGAATTGCGAGAACAGAATGAGGCTTGCCATCTCGTCCGTCAATTCGCCGCCGGAGAGATAGTAATCCTGCACGCGCCCGCGTTCGTCAATCAGCAGCGTGAGCGATACCTCGTTGCCGTAGATGACCGCGCTGCCCGGCAGCAGCCGCGCATGATCGGCCGTGGCGCCCAGCAGTTTGCCGTCCGGATCGCCCCACTGCGGGTCCGTCTCGGCAACCGCCAGGGGCGGTTCATAGGTGTGGCTGTGCGGGAAGCTGAGCGAAGGGACCAACAGGCTGAACATCACAAACGCCGAAAGCACGCCGCCGGTGACGGGCACCGCGAAGGGCCGCATCAAATTGTCGAAGGCCAGGCGGGTAGCCGTCACCCAGTGCGCCAGGCGGCTGGAGAGGTTCCGGTGCGCGATGCGCCGGGCGCGCTCGTGCGATGCCAGGACACGGAGTTTGGTGGACAGTGCCGCGGGCACGCGGGGACGCGCCATGTCACGCAGGCTGGCGCGCATGTACTGCATGGATTCGAATCGCTCGCCGCACTTGCCGCACGCGTCCAAGTGCGCCAACACATGCTCCCGCTCAGCGGCTGGCAGGTTACAGTCCAGCAGAAGGGAGATCCGTTTTTGCACGTATTCACAACTCATAGCATCACTCTGCCGTCTTGGCGACTAGTCGCGGGGCCAGACCTGATTCCAGGCTTCCCACGAGTTCTTCCCGCAGGGCTTCGCGGCCGCGCAGGATTCGGGACTTCACTGTTCCCAGCGAAACCCCGAGGATTTCCGCGATTTCCTCGTAAGCCAGGTCCGAGATGTCTCTCAGCGCCACGGCTTCCCGGAAGATCGGGTTGATTCTCTTGAGCGCCGCCTCAATCATGATGTGCCGTTCGCTGTCGAACGCGACATCAAATGGAGTGCGGCCGCGATCTGGAATAATCTCCTTCCAATTGCGCGACTCTTCCGGATTCTTATCCAGTTCCACTTCCGCCCGGCGATGCCGGAAAAACCAGCGGCGCGCGTTATGCGCTTCATTTACCGTAATCCGGTAGATCCAGGTCTTCAGGGTGCTTTGGCCGCGGAAGCTGCTGACATTGCGGAACACCTTCAAGAACACTTCCTGAACCACGTCGCAGGCTTCGCTCGGGTCGTCCAACAGGCGTAGAGCCAGTGCGTACACGGGCTGCTGGAAGCGGATCAGCAACTCCTCGTAGGCCCTTTCGGAACCATCCCGCAAGGACTCCACAAGGTGGAGATCCGCCACGTCCACCGCTTCAGCCGTCTGGTCCGGGCTCAAATCGAAAATGGAAGTGCCCACAGGGAGCCTCACATTCAACCTGATCTCAACGTATCAGGAAACGCAACGCCTTGCAAAGGAGTAGACACCTGCCTGGCGGAAAAAGTTCCCGGACCGGCAGAGTTTGTGCGGCAGGCGCTTCCGCCTGTCAATCCGTGGGGTGCCCAACCAGGACTGCGCAGCCGGGACAACTACCTCCCCCGAGATTTGCCATCCCCGCTGCGCAGCCGAATGGACTCTCCTTTTGTAGCGCGGCCCCGCGCCCGGCGCCAGCGGGATTCTCCCCTTTTGCACAAATATCTTTTCCCGCCGCTCCATACACTTAGGCATCTTCCAATGTGCCAAACTTGTGTATAAACCATGGAACCGCTGCGATGTTCCGGCACCTGCGCGCTCTCCGGCCTCCCCATCCAACTCGCGTTTCAGGATGCGATCCATTCGGTTACCGCGTCCACTGAACCCTCCGGCCTCTATCTCGCCCCCGGCTTCATCGATCTCCAGGTGAACGGCTTCGCCGGGGTCGATTACAATCACCCGCGCACACCCCACGAAGAGATCGCCCGCTCCCTCCGCGCCCAGTTCGCCGCCGGAGTCACACGCCTCTATCCCACCGTGATCACCGGGGCGCCGGAGGATATGCTGGCGTGCCTCCGCAATCTCAGCTCCGCCCGTGAATCCGTCCCCGAGGGCGTCGCCATCGCCGGTTTTCATGTCGAAGGCCCGCACATCTCCCCCGAGGACGGTCCGCGCGGCGCCCATCCCCGGCAGTGGGTCCGTCCGCCCGATCTCGACGAGTTCTACCGCTGGCAGGACGCCGCCCGCGGCCGCATACGCATCGTCACCCTCTCCCCGGAATGGCCCGAAGCTCCGCGCTACATTGAGCGCATCGCCGCCGAAGGGGTAGTCGCGTCCATCGGCCACACCCAGGCCACGGCCGCGCAGATCGCCGCCGCCGTTGCCGCCGGCGCCACCCTCTCCACCCACCTGGGCAACGGCGCCCACCAACTTCTCCGCCGCCATCCCAACTACATTTGGGAGCAACTCGCCGAAGACCGCCTGACTGCCGGGTTCATCGG
>PLDO01000022.1 GCA_003136215.1 Bryobacterales bacterium | reverse complement strand
AAGCCTTCAGCTTCGGCTTTGGCACGCGCCTGTTCGGCTTCCGCCGCGGCGAAACCGACTTCCGCTTCTCCGCCATCCCCTTCGGCGGCTACGTCAAAATGGCCGGCGAAACCGTGGCCGATCTCCGCTCCGCCGAAGCCACCACGGGCGGTCACTCCGGCGACGACGGCATTGGCGACCCCCTGAACGACCCCCGCTCCTTCGTCGCCAAGCCCCGCTGGCAACGCCTCATCATCCTGTTCGCCGGCCCTTTCATGAACGTCGTGCTCGCCGTAGGCCTCCTCGCCGGCATGTACATGGTGAAGTACCAGCGCGAATCCGACGCCGACCTCCAGGCCAACATTGGCCACGTCGTCCCCGATTCCCCCGCTTACAAAGCCGGCATCCGGGATGGTGACCGCATCGTCAATCTCGACGGCAAGGAAAACCCCACCTGGGAAGATGTCGGGCCCAAGGAAGTCACCGGCGCCAACCGCTCCATGCACCTGGCCATCCTGCGCAACGGCGAACGCTTCAATACCACCGTCACACCGATCTTGAGCGATCGCCTCGGCGTTGGTTATGCCGGCTGGGACGAGCGCGCCGAAATTCAATTCCACCGCATTGAGCCCGGATACCCCGCCGAAAAGGCCGGCCTCAAGGAAGGGGACCTCCTGGTTGCCGTCAACGGCCAGCCCATTCACTCCGCCGTCAGGTTCCACGAGATCACCGAAAACTCGCACGGCAACTCCATCCAGATCGAATACCAGCGCAAAGGCGAAAACCGCACCGTCAGCGTTACGCCCATCTTCGCCAAACTGGACGGGCAGCCGCGCTATATGATCGGTGTCGCCCCCGAGCAGAAGAACACATACATCACCACGCAGCTTTCTTTGCCCGCCGCGCTCCACGAATCCTTCAAACAGAACCTCGACGGCGCCCTCTTCATGGGCCAGGTCCTCCAAGGCATGCTGCAGCGCCGCATGTCCGCCAAAAACCTCACCGGCCCCATCGGCATGATCCAGCTCTCCGGCGACGCCGCCCGCGAAGGCCCGTCCGTTTTCCTTCAACTCATGGCCATGGTCAGCCTTCAATTGGCCATCTTTAACCTTCTTCCCATCCCGGTTCTCGACGGTGGCAGCATCCTCATGCTCCTCATCGAAATGACCATGCGCCGCGACCTCAGCATCACCGTCAAGGAAACCGTGTTCAAGGTCGGCTTCGTCTGTATCATGATGCTCGTGCTCTTCGTCATCTATAACGACATCTCCCGCTATTTGCCCGCCGGATGACCCCGCCGGCCGCCGAACTCGGGGCGCGCGACATGAAAAGGGGACGGCATTGCGATTTCTCGGGCGAATTAGGCAATTCCGAACGTACTCCTACTCAGCACGGAACCGCGAGCGTCAGCGAGCGGCCTCTCGCAACAGGCCGCACAGCCGCTCGCTAGCGCTCGCGGTTCCGTGCCGGGGGCCGCTCGACTCGGGAATCCTCCAGCGGGCCGGAGTCATCTGCTAAGCTGATCCTCGAATGCCATGTACCTGCGTCCGCCAGACTGATCTGCCGCACACTTCTACCATCGCCGCGGACGTTTTCTATCACCCCGAACGCACCGCCGCCTTTTTCCGCCATCCCCTCCGCGATCTCGCTTCCTTCCGCGCCGCCGCCGCGGAAATCAATTTCCCGGCCGTTCAACGCGCTGCCCTGGTTGCCGCGCTCGGCCCGCGGAATCCCGGCAGCCGGTCGCTCGAACGCCTGGCCGAACCCGGCACCGTGGCCGTCGTCACCGGCCAGCAGGTCGGCCTGTTTTCCGGTCCCGCTTACACCGCGTACAAGGCGCTCCACGCCGCGCGCCTCGCCGCGTGGCTCACCGAACAGGGCATCCCGGCCGTCCCGGTTTTCTGGCTCGCCACCCAGGACCACGATTTCGCCGAAGTGAACCACGTCTGGGTCTTCGACAAACACCACCGTCCCCACAAGCTCGAAATGCGCCGCTCCGCCGGCTCGCAGCCAGTCGGCGAAATCGCTCTCGCTGAGCCCCCCATCGACGAGTTGCGCGCCTTGCTCGCCGGCCTGCCCTTCGCCGATGAAGTGGCCTCGCTCGCCGCCGATGCCTACCACCCCGGCAACACCATGGGCCGCGCCTTCGGCGATCTGCTGCATTGCCTTCTCGCCAGATTCGACATCCTTCAGTTGGACCCGCTCCTGCCCGGCTTCCGCCAACTGGCCGCCCCGGTCTTGCGCTCGGCCGTCGAAGCCGCGCCGGAGTTGAGCGCCGCCATTCTCGCCCGCAACCAGGAACTGGCCGCCGCCGGATACCACGCGCAGGTCCACATGGAAGAACAGACTTCCCTCTTCTTCCTCCTCGAAAGCGGCAAACGCCTCGCGCTGCGCCGCCACGGCTCCGAGTATGTGCTCAACGGCCGCCGCATCTCCGCGCAAGACTTGCAGGACCGCGCCGAATCGCTCTCACCCAACGCCCTGCTGCGCCCGGTGGTGCAGGATTCCATCCTTCCCACCGCCGCTTCCATCCTCGGTGCCGCCGAAATGGCTTATCTCGCGCAGTCCGAAGTGATCTACCGCGCCATCCTCGGCCGCATGCCCGTGGCCGTGCCGCGCGCCGGTTTCACCATCCTCGACGCGCACAGCCAGAAGCTCCTCGATCGCTACGGTCTCTCGCTCACCGATTTCTTTGAAGGCGAAGATGCCATCCGCCACCGCGTCGCCGCCCGCCTGGTTCCACCCACACTCGCGCGCGCGCTATGCGAAACCGCCGACACAGTCGGCCGCGCCGTCGACCGCCTGCGCGGCGAACTCGGCGCTTTCGATCCCACGCTCGCCCAGGCCCTCGACCGCAGCGCGCGCAAGATCCGCTATCAAATCGGCAAAGTGGAAGGCAAAGCCGGCCGCGAAGCCATGCGCCGCGACGCCCGCGCCACCGAAGACGCCGCATCGCTCAGCGGCCTGCTCTGTCCCGAGCGCCACCTGCAGGAGCGCCTCTACTCCATCCTTCCCTTCCTGGCCCGCCACGGCCTGGGCCTGCTCGACCAGGTGTACGAAGCCATCCAGCTCGATTGCCCCGATCATCGTATGATGGTCGTCTAAGTGAACTAAACCGCTTCGCGGTACCGACTGCCCCCTGGCGTGGAGCGAGGCTCCCTGAAACACTGGATCAGGTTATTCCCCAATGACCAATCCAGCATTCAAGGAGCCGTCGCATGACACCGCTTCGTCAACGCATGATCCAAGATATGCAGTTGCGCAACCTCGGCACAAACACGCAGAGAGCGTACTTGCACTACGTTACCGGCCTGGCGCGATTCTATCAAACCAGCCCCGACCACCTCAGCCTGGAAGATCTTCGCGAATATCAGCTGTATCTGATCAACGAGCGCCAGTATTCGGCGGAGTCGGTGAACCACTTTGTGGTCTCCGCGAAGTTTCTCTATAACGTGACACTGGAAACGCCCTGGCCGGAAGACGCTCTTCCACGATGTCGTGTCCCGTATAAACTTCCGGTAGTCCTCAGCGTGACGGAAGTAGCCGAGTTTTTCCAGCATGTCTGCACCATTCGGTATCGCGCCGCGTTGATGACCGCCTATGGCGCCGGACTGCGTGTCTCCGAGGTCGTGTCTCTGCAAATCGGAGATATCGATTCCCAACGCATGCTCATCCGGGTGCGGCAAGGCAAAGGCAAGAAGGACCGATATGCCATGCTTTCGCCCCGTCTGCTGGAAGTGCTGCGCTGTTGGTGGCGGTCCCGGCACTCTACGCCGCAGCCGCGGAAACCCTCGCCGAAAGATTGGCTCTTCCCTGGTTGGCGCGAAGGCCGGCACATGAACACCGCTTCGCTACAGACCGTCTGCCGGGAAGCGGCACGCGCGGCAGGTCTAAGCAAGCGCGTCACCGTCCATACTCTGCGCCACAGTTTCAGCACCCACCTTTTGGAAAACGGCACCGACACGCGCGTCATCCAAGTCCTGCTCGGCCATAGCCGCATCGATACTACCGCGCGTTACGCCCAAGTGAGCCCAAAAGTCGTTGCCGCCACCGCCAGTCCGCTCGACAACCTGGACCGCAATGCTCGCAAAGGTAAGGGCAAGAAATAGACCTTGCCAGAGCCAACCCTGGAGTTGGCCGACATCTTTCGACAGTATGGCCCGGCGTACCGGCAGGCGCATTCCTTGCCCCTGCATCAGCACCGCCTGATGCAGGCCATCGAAGCCTGCCGCACGCCTCTGTTGGGCGGCACCGTCGAATGGTGCGACCACTGCCAATTCACCCACATTCGGTATCGCTCCTGCCGCAACCGCCACTGCCCCAAGTGTCAGGGAGCGGCGCGCGAACATTGGCTGGAAGATCGCCGTGCTGAACTGCTGCCCGCCGAGTACTTCCACGTGGTCTTCACTCTTCCCGAACAGATCGCCTCCCTCGCCTTCTACAACAAAGAAGTCGTCTACGGAATCCTCTTCCGCGCCACCGCCCAGACGCTCCTCGCCACAGCGGCAGAACGTCTTGGCGTGGAACTCGGCTTCTTCGCGGTCCTCCACAGTTGGGGTCAGAACCTGCACTTCCATCCCCACCTCCACTGTGTCGTTCCCGGCGGCGGTCTCTCGCCCGACCACCAACATTGGATCGCCGCCCGCCGCAGATTCCTCCTGCCGGTCAGAGTTCTCTCCAGACTCTTCCGGCGCCTCGTTCTGGAGGCTCTCCGCAAGGCTTACACTGCCGGCGCCCTGCACTTTTTCGGAGACCTGGAATCGTTGCGCGATCCCAGCGCTTTCGCCGCATTCCTGGTTCCCCTGCAGCAGAAAGAATGGGTGGTTTATGCCAAGCCCCCCTTCGGCGGACCCGCCCGCGTGCTGGAATACCTGGGCCGCTATACCCACCGCGTCGCCATCAGCAATCAGCGTCTGCTGGCCCTTCAGGACGGCCAAGTCTCTTTTGCGTGGACCGATTACCGCGATGCTCTTCGAAAAGTGATGACCGTGCCCGCCGAGGAATTCATCCGCCTCTTCCTCCAGCACAGCTTGCCCTCTGGTTTCCAGCGCATTCGCTATTACGGCTTCCTGGCCAACTGCCATCGCGCCGCTCAACTCGCACTCTGTCGCAACCTGCTGGCTACTCCCTATTCGGATCTGCTCCCCAGACCCACGGACTACCCCAAGCTTTGCCTCGCAACCGGCCTTTGCCCCAAATGCAAGATCGGCACCATGGTGCAACTCCAAGTGCTGTTCCCCTGCCACGGTCCCGTACCCATGCTGGTGGACTCCTCATGAGGACACACCGTCGGAACTCGCCGCTCCAACACTGTCTTGCCGGCAGCGTGCCGCACCGTTGTGCGCTCTTCACCTTGCCGATCCGATTTCCGCGTCCGACGATCCAGATTCCTCACCCCATCCTCGCTCTTCCTGCCATTCCCACTCCCTGCCGCCGCCACATCACACCACGATCAACTCCTCCGAACCAAGCCACCACTCACCTCGCGCCCAAGCAAAACCCATTAAAGACAGGGCTGTATCGCTCGGTTTAGCTCACTGCACGGTTTACTCGGTGTTCGCGGCGCTGAAGATCGTCCTGCTCATCGGCTGTCCGGCGCCGCGAAACCGAGCAAACCTTTTTCAGT
>PLDO01000537.1 GCA_003136215.1 Bryobacterales bacterium | reverse complement strand
CCGCCAGCACCGCCGGCTCCGCCACCCGCACCGCCGCGACCACCACCACCGCGTCCACCGCCGCCGGCGCCCGCCGCCGCGACGGCCGGAGCCAGCGCGGTGCCTTGCGCACGCAGGTCCCAGGTTACGCGCTGCACACCGCGGCCCGACGGCGCATCCATGCGGCGAATCACCTTACCGGTGGAATCCGCGATCGAGATGACGACCCCCGGCGCCTCTTCCCCGGCTTCGGCGCGGAGTTGTTCGGGCGTGGGATACGGGGGCGTTTCGCCGCGCGTCATGGCAGCGCGGTCGCGGCGCTGCCGCTCGGCGCGCCTGGTGGTGAGCGCCTCTTTGAGGTTGTAAGTGATCTGCGCGCCCACCGGCGGGTTGGCCGCGGTGAAGTAAGAGGTTCCCAAATCGCCACCGCGGCTCTGCGGAATGAAGGAGAGCGCCGGCTTGGCGGGGAAGAGGAAGCTATCCTTCCGCATGATCTCCGGCGTGGCCACGCGCAGCGGGCTGTAATCGTCCAGCACATAAATGCTGCGCCCGAAGGTGCCGATCACCAGGTCGTCCATCTGTTTCTGGATGGCGAGATCGCGCACCATGATGGTGGGCAGGCCGATGTTGAGTTTCATCCACTTTTCGCCGCCGATATTGGTCCAGTAGAGGCCGAACTCGGTGCCCGCGAAGAGCAGTTTGGCGTTGACGTGGTCTTCGACGATGGCGTAGACGCTGCCCCGTTCCGGCAGGTTGCCGGAGACGGAACTCCAGGTCTTGCCGCGATCGGCGCTCTTGATCAGATAGGGTTTGAAGTCGCCGTTCTGGTGGTTGTCGTAGGCCACGTAAACGGTGCCGGCATCGTGCTGCGAAGCCACGATGCGCTGCACGTAGGCGTCCTCGGGAACGCCGGCGGGCTTGTCGATTTTGCGCCAGTTCTTGCCGCCGTCCTCGGTGACCTGCACCAGGCCATCGTCGGTGCCGACGTAGATCAGGCCCTCGACTTGCGGCGATTCGGCAATCGCGCTGATGTTGTCGTAGAGCGCGGTGGACACGTTCTTCTGGATGGCGTCGATGGGCCAGATCTTGCCCATCAGCGGGAGCTTGTTGCGATCCAGCCCGCGGCTCAGGTCGCCGGAGACTTCCTTCCAGGAATCGCCGCGATCGTCAGAGCGGTAGAGTTTCTGCGCGCCGAAGTAGAGGCGGGTATTGGAGTGCGGGCTGACGATCAGCGGAGTGTCCCAGTTCCAGCGGAGGGCGGGGTCGCCCTTCTTGGGCTGCGGCTGGATGGAGATGCGTTCGCCGGTGCGCTTGTCGAAGCGCACCATCACTCCGTTCTGCATGTTGGCGTAAATAGTGTTGGGGTCCTTGGGATCCACGCGCGAGTAAAAGCCGTCGCCGCCCATGGTCACGAAGCAATCGCCATTGGTCAGATTGGTGAACTTGTTCCGTGCCGGGCAGCCGAAGCTGTTGTTGTCCTGCGTGCCGCCGTAGACGTGGTAGAAGGGCGCGTCCTCGCTGGCGGTGACGTCGTACATCTGGGCGGTGGGCAGGTTGGCCTTAAAGTTCCAGGTGGCGGCGCGGTCGAAAGATTCGTACAGGCCGCCGTCGCAGCCCACCAGGTAATGGTTGTTGTTCTTCGGGTCCACCCAGATATCGTGATTGTCGACGTGCTTGTTGCGCGTGCCGAGCGCGGTGACCGTGCGGCCGCCATCGTCGCTCACCATGATGTTCATATTCATGATGTAGATGCGGTCGGAATTGGCCGGGTCCACCAACACCTTGGAGTAATACTGGCCCTGCTCGTCGTAGCTGCCGCGCTTTTCCCAGGTGACGCCGTTGTCGGTGGAGCGGTAGGTGCCGCCGCGGCTTTCGGGGCCTTCCACCTGCGCGTAGATGATGCTGGGGTTGCCGGGCGCCTGGTTGAGGCCGATGCGCCCGAGGTCGCCGGTGGCGAAACCGCCGCGCACTTGCGTCCACGTCTTGCCGGCGTCGATGGAGCGGTAGAGTGCGCTTTCCGGACCTCCGTGGATCATGCCGAAGTAGCGGCGCTGCCGCTGGTGGGTGGCGGCAAGTAGGATGTCGGGATTGCGCGGGTCCATGATGACGTCGCTGCAGCCGGTGTAGTCGCCGACTTTGATCAGGCTGGCGGACCAGGTCTTGCCGCCGTCGGTGGTCTTGTACAGGCCGCGCTCGCCGCCGCCCTTCCAGAGCGGTCCGGGGGCGGCCACGTACACCACGTTGGAATCGCGCGGATCCACTACGATGCGGGCGATATGCTCGGTGAGCTTGAGCCCCACGTTGTGGAAGGTGCGCCCGCCGTCGTCGCTCTTATAGACGCCATCGCCGTAGGAGACGCTGCGCTGGTTATTGTTCTCGCCGGTGCCCACCCAGACGATGGAAGGGTTCTTGGGGTCGATGGTAATCCACCCGATGGAGTAGGAACCGTAATTGTCGAATACCGGCGTCCACGTAGTGCCGTTGTTGGTGGTGGCGAAGATATTGCCGGAGGCCACGGCAATCAGGTAGTGGTTGGAATCGTCCGGGAATACGGCGATCTGGGAGATACGCCCGGAAACAAAGGCCGGGCCGATCTGCCGCGCCTTTAGTGAGGAGAACGTGTTTTCGTTGATGGGCTCGGTGGAACCCGGCCCGCCTCGCCCGCCGCGGCCGCCACCCTCGGCGGCCGCCGGGGGTTCGTCCTGCGCGAAAGCGGACAGGGAAAGACACAAAAGGAGCGGAAATAACCTCATGCACGGGAGTATAACGCGTGGCATGCGGAAGAAGTCCGAGCTTCGCTCGGATGGGCAGGCTGAAGGCCTGCCCCACCAATGCAGGCAGACGGCACG
>PLDO01000449.1 GCA_003136215.1 Bryobacterales bacterium | reverse complement strand
TTGGCGCAGGCGATGAGCAGCAGGAGGACGACGGCGCCCATCAGCGCCACGAGCGCGGGGCGCACCTGCTCAACGATGTGGGCGTGCATGGGCTCCAGGCGGATGGCATAGCCGGCGGTGCCGGAGATGAGGAAGTTGCGGCGGGTTTCCGCGGAGATGAGGTCGGCGGCGGACTGCGCCTGCTCCAGGGTCACGCCGTCCTTCAGGCGGGCGATGACGCGATGCTGCACCTGATTGCGGTTGACGTTGTCGTAGGGGATGCGGAGAGCGAACCAGACATCGGGGAGCCGTTCCACATTGGTATCGGGCGGGAAGAGGAGTTCGAAGCCGGGGGCGAGGACGCCGACGATTTGCGCGCCGCCGGGGCCGCCGGTGAGCAGGTTCTTGTTCAGGACATCGCGCTGGCCGCCGTAGCGGCGCTGCCAGTATTCGTAGGAGAGCAGGACGACCGCGGGAACGGCCCCGCCAGCGGGGAGAGCGGCGCCGGTAGGGGGCGGAGGCTGGGGCACGCCATCCGCCTCGACGAAACCGCGTCCCAGGACCGTGGCCGCGCCCATCATGCCGAAGAAGTTGGTGCTGACCGCGGCGCCGCGGACCAATTCCGGGGAGCCATCCTCGCGGGGAACGACGTTGCGGAAGGTCTGCACGGCGGCCACGTCCTGGAAGACGGCCGTGGAGCCGTTACGGAGATCGAGGAAGTCGGCGTTGGAGAAGGGGAAATCTTTCACGTTGCGCCGGCGCATATCGGAGAGCGCGAAGACCAGGCGGTCCGGACTCTTGTAGGGGAGGGGGCGCAGAAGGACGGCGCGAGTCACGCCGAAGATCGCGGTGGCGGCGCCGATGCCGAGCGCGATGGTGAGGATGGCGGTGACTGCGAAGATCGCGCTTCCACGCAGCGTGCGAAGGGCGTAGGCGAGGTCGCGAAGCAGCATATCTCCCTCCTGGAGTTTGTATCAGGATAGCGCAGGCGGGAGCTGTAAAATCGTAGGCTACGTTGTGTAAAATCGTTCGTTTCCGGTGTCTTGCAGTCTGTTGTCCGGCGGGCATCTTGCAGTATGCTATTGGCACCATGAAGAATCTCAGAGCATGTCTGTTCCTTGCACTTACGCCGCACGTGTTGCCTGCCGCGACGGGTTACCTGGTACACAACCTGGTAGCCGACGCGGCCTCAACCGCCAGTCCGGCAGCCGATTTCACCGATTCCCGCCTGGTCAATGCGTGGGGCCTCGCCGCCTCGGCGACCAGTCCATTCTGGTTGTGCGATGCGGGCACGGGCCTCTCGACGATTTACACGGTGAACGCCACGAACGCGACACCGTTGGGAACGCCCAACACCTCGGTGCAGCCGACCATACCGGGCGCGGGAGGAACGGCAAAGGGCGTTTGCACCGGTATCGTACCCAACATCGCCCCCGCGACCACGCCTCCGACCTTCCCGGTCACGGCACCCGGCAAGAGCCCGGTGGCGGCGGGTTGGATTTTTGTGACGGAGGATGGAGTGCTTTCCGCGTGGGCGAGCGGGGCCGACGCCACGAAGGCCTTCGTGCAGATGGATAATTCGAACACCGCGGTCTACAAGGGCCTGGCGATTGTCACCACGCCCGTAGTGCAGCTCTACGCCGCTAACTTCAAAGCCGGAACCATCGATGTGTTCGATGCCCAGTTCAAACCGGTCACCCTGGCGACCGGATCCTTTACCGATTCCAAGATACCGGCGGGCTTCGCGCCGTTCAACATCTGGAACCTGGGCGGCAACCTCTATGTGGCGTATGCCAAACAGGACGCGAACCAGAAGTTCGACGTGGCGGGCGTGGGCAATGGCTACGTCGATGTGTTTGATACCACGGGGAAACTGCTGCAATCGCTGGTAGTGGGGGGCACTGGCAGCATGTTGAATTCGCCGTGGGGCCTGGCCATCGCGCCGGCCAGTTTCGGCAAATTCGCCAACGACTTGCTGGTAGGAAACTTCGGCGATGGCCTGATCAATGCTTACAATCCGACCACCGGCGGATTCGCCGGGACCTTGCAGGATGCCGGCGGCAACAATATTGCCATCCCCGGTTTGTGGGCGCTCAGCTTCGGGAACGGAGGCAGCGGCGGCGACAAGGACACGTTGTACTTCACGGCGGGTCCGGGCGGGCAGAAGCACGGACTGCTCGGCAGCATCTCGGCAAACCCCAGCGCGGTCAGCGTGCTCAACGCCGCACAAGTCAGCGCCGGCGTTGCCGCCAATACCTATATCACCATCCTGGGCACCAATCTGGCGGCTACCAAGCGTTCCTGGGCAGCGGCGGATTTCGGCGCGACCGGCCAGACTTTGCCAACTTCGCTGGATGGCGTGAGCGTCACCATCAACGGCGAACCCGCGTACCCCATCTACATCAGCCNNCCGGTGCAGATCAATGTGCTGACACCGGCGGATCTGCCGGCGTCCGGGCGGATCCCGGTACAGGTATCCAACGGTAGCCTGACGAGCATCGCGGCCAATGTCACGGCGCAGGCGGTGGCGCCTTCGTTCTTCTTATGGCCCGCGCAGCACGTGGCGGCGACTCACGCAGATTATTCCTACATCGGGACGGCCACCTCCTCGCCTCCCGGCACGCCGGCCGCACCGGGCGAGACCATTGTCCTGTGGGGCAACGGTTTCGGCGCCACTAATCCGGCGGTGGTGAACGGGCAAGTCCAGGCCGGGGGGGCGGCGCTGGTGCAGACACCGGTGATACAGTTCAACGGCGCGCTGGGGACTGTCCAGTTCGCCGGTCTTTCGGGGACGGGCCTGTACCAAATCAACGTGCAGATACCGGCCACGGTGGCAGACGGCGATATCGGCGTCATGGCTCTGACCACCGGAGCCAATTCCCCGGGTGGCCCCGTGATCACGGTCAAACACTAGCACTCCGGACCGTCGGCCAGAGCCTGGCGTTGGGCAGCCAGCGGGGCTCTGGCCTCTATTGCAGCGGGAGTTCGAAGTAGAGGATCTCTTTGCCGGTGGCGGCTTCATAGAGGCCGCTGAGGTAGAGGGTGGCGTTAAGCTGCAGGCTCGTCTGGAAATACAAAAAGCCGCTGGCGGACTGCCCCGGCGGGACCATCGGCGCGGCCAGTGCGCGGCCTTCGATCTCCCATTCGTCCAGAGGGTTCTTCTTGGTCTTGAGCACCTTGACTTTACCGGCGGGGCCGTCGATGGCGCTGGGGCGCTGCGGGGGCTTGAGGTAGCGCACGTCCCTGGCGGGAGTGGCCTCGATGCGTTCGTGGTTCGGACCGACGTATTGCACCTTGAGGCGGTCGAGGCGGATGGCCTTGTCACTATCGTTCTGAATCACCACCAACACGGGAAGGATGCCGAATTGTCCGGGATTGAGCTTGCCAAAGGCGAGTTGCACTTTGTCGAGAGTGACGTACGGGTCCACCCCGATGGTAATCTGAGCGTTGCTCTGGTGACTGGCGTAACTGGCGGCAGGGGCGGCCTTGAAGGGCGTCTCCTTGTCCGCCGCTGCCGCCGCGGATATACTCAAGAGAAGAGCCAAGCTTTTGAAAACAAAAGGCATTTATTTCCTCTACCGGGTCCTTCAGGCGGGCGCCCTGCCCGCCCTTTTATTGTATTTCGTGTTTCGCGGCCTAGGGAACCGCGCTTATTGGCGCAGCCTGCCGGAGCGGTTCGGATTTCTCCCCCACTCATTTAGACAGAGTGGTCCGGGAGCGATCTGGTTGCATGCAGTTTCCATGGGGGAGATTCTGGCGTGCCTGGAGTTCGCGCGGGGACTGCGGGCGGAGTTTCCCCATTCGCGCCTATTTGTCTCGACTTCAACCCTGGCCGGGCGCGCGACGGCCGAACAGAAGCTGAACGGGACGGCCGACGGAGTCTTCTTCGCGCCGGTGGATTATGTTTTCGCGGTGCGGCGCGTGCTGCGCGCGCTCAAGCCCTCGCTGGTGGTGGTGGCGGAGACGGAGATGTGGCCGAATCTGTTTCGCGAGGTGCGGCGCAGCGGCGCGGGCCTGGCGATGGTCAACGGGCGGATTTCGGACAAGGCCCTGCCCAAGTACTTGCGGCTGCGGCGAGTGTTCCCCGCGGTGCTGGCGGCGGTGGATACGATTCTCGCGCAGACGGAGGAGATGCGGCAGCGGTTCGCCGCGCTGGGAGCCGAACGGGTATCGGTGGGCGGGAATTTGAAGTACGATTTCACGGCGCGGGCGGCGGAAGCCGGCTCGCCGGTGGTGCAACTGATGGAACGCGTGCGGCCCGCCAAAGTGTGGATCGCGGCCAGCACGATGGCGGACGAGCGGGTGGACGAAGACGACGCGGTGATCGCGGCGTGGCGGACGATGCGGGGCGTTTTCCTGATCCTGGTGCCGCGCAAGCCGGAGCGGTTCGAGGTGGTGGCAGACAAACTCGAGGCGGCGGGCGTCCGGTATCTCCGGCGGTCCCGGCTCGGGCAGGATGGCGTGGGCGCGGCGCCACCCGAAGTCCTGCTGCTGGACTCCATCGGCGAACTCGGGGGACTGTTCGGGTTGGCGGATTGCGTGTTCATGGGAGGCACGCTGGCGGCGCGCGGGGGACACAACATCCTGGAGCCGGCGCTGTTTGGGAAGACGGTGATCGTGGGGCCGCACATGGAGAATTTCACGGGCATCGCGGAAGAGTTTCGCGCCGCCCGCGCGGTAGTGGAGGTCGGCGGGGCGGAGGAACTGGCGGGCGCGGTGGAAGCGGTGCTGGCGGTCGACGGCGGAACCGGGGAGCGGGCGCGCGCGTGCGCCGAGGCGCGGCGCGGGGCCACGGCGCGGGCGGTGGCAGCCATGCGCGAGGTTTATCGCGTGCCGCGCTACCGTCCGGCGATGCCGTGGTATGTGGCGGCGTGGGCGCTGGCGCGGGTGTGGCGCTGGGAGGGCAGGCGGCGGCAGGCGCAGTACTATTCGCGGCGGCGCAAGCTGGACGCGCCGGTGATCAGCGTGGGCAATCTCACAATGGGCGGAACGGGAAAAACACCATGCGTGCTGCGTCTGGCGGAGTTGTTGCGGGAGCGCGGGCGGAAGCCGGGGATACTGACGCGCGGCTACGGGCGGAGATCGCCGGCGCCGGTTCTGGCGCTACCCTTGGGCGCGGCGGTACGCACCGAGGAATCGGGCGACGAGGCGCAGATTTTCCTGGGGGCGCGGGTGGCGCCGGTGGGAATCGGGGCGGACCGGTATCGTACCGGCACGCTGCTAAAGGAGCACTTCGGCGCGGACGTGATGTTGTTGGACGACGGGTTCCAGCATGTCAGGCTGGCGCGGAATTTCGACGTGGTGCTGGTGGACGCACTGAATCCCTTTGGCGGCGGCGAAGTGTTTCCGTTGGGGCGCTTGCGGGAGCCCGTGGAGGCGTTGGGGCGGGCGGACGCGATCGTCATTACGCGCGTTGAGGCGACCGATCTGGGCCCGGCGGTGGAGCGGGCCGTGCGGCACTGGAATCCGCGGGCGCCCATTTTTCGGGCGCGCATTGAAGCGGAGTGGTGGGTAGAGCATCGGACGGGGAAGCATATCCGCACGGAGGAACTGAAGCTGGAGAAGGCGGGCGTGTTCTGCGGGTTGGGGAATCCGCAGAGTTTCTACCGGACGCTGGAAGCCCTGGGCACGGGGTACGTGGACCGCGTGGAGTTCGAGGACCATCACCGTTACCGGCCGCACGAGTTGACGCGCATGGCGGAGCAGTTCCGGCGCAGCGGCGCCACGGCGCTGGCGACGACGGAGAAAGACGCGGTGAACCTGTGCGACGACGCCGGAGAACTGCTGGCGCCGCTGCCACTCTACTGGTTAAAGATCGACATGCGGATCGAGGGCGAGGCGGAACTGCTGGCCGAGATCGAGCGGCGGATGGCCATGTAGGGAGCCTCAGGGATTCGGCGCGGGGTCCGGAACTCGCACGGTCAGGGAGCCGATGGCGCCCGATGCGCGATCGTAAACCATCACACGGATCTCCCGGATTTCGGGGGGCAGGGTAACCAGGCGCACGATGGATAGACCTTGTTGCATGGCCTGCTCGTGCTGCTCGACTGACAGGCGGGGAGCGAACGTACCTATAGCCGAGGCTTCGGCACGGGAGTGAAGCTGCTGGCCCGATGAACGGCCGTCCGTGAGATAGCCGGCAAAGCCGACCGCCAGTTGGCCGGTGAACAGATCGCCTTCGCGCGCCAGCAGCACGTCCGCCGCGTCGACGCGGACCTTCAGGTCCATGGCGTGCGGCTGGTTGGCGCTGGGGACCAGGCTGGCATACAAACCGATTTCGGGAATGTCGAAGGGGCTGGAAATCGCGGTCTCGATGGCGGCATTTTCCTGGTCGCCTTCGTGGGCGTCGCCGGCGAAGGCATAGTAACCCTGCTTGGTCTGCAGGCGGACACCTTTGCGGGAGCAGGCTACGCGGATTTTGTGATACTTGCCGTCCCACCGGTCGAGTGGCGGATCGAAAGCGATCAGGTAGCTCATGCGGGCATCGCCGGCCGCCTGGGCGATGGCTCCGGCGATATCGACGGTGCCGTAGGAGCGCCCGCCGGTGAGACCGGCGAACTGTTCGAGGGTTTCGGTGCTGGCCATGCCGGAAGTCGGCCCACTGGCGATTCCGGGGGCGAGCGACCCGGACTGGCGCACCGTGTAAACGGCGACGTTGGCGCGGTCGAGGGTCGCGGTGAGACGCTGCAGGAGGGGCGTGTAATCGACTACGCCGAAATCGCCCGCGCGGCCGCCGATGGAAATCGGCATTCCGTGGCTGATCCAAATGATGCTTTTGCGGCCGGGAGTTTCGGCCACCCGGGAAGCCAGCGCCTCCAGCGCGTCGTAGGTCATGCGGACGCGGTCGTCCACCAGGTTGCCGAGCGGCCGCAGGCCGAAGAGTTTGCGGGAAGCGTCAGCCAGCAGCGGCTTGATGTCCTCGGTCCACGGCCTGGCGGTGCTTCGCACGGTGGTTTCGGGATCGGGCAGCGGATGGACCGGATACAGATTCCCGTCGAGGGTCAAAATGTAGAGGAACAGGGAATCCGCGGCCTCGACGTGTTGCAGGGCCGGAATCAACTGGTTGACGGCGTAGGCGCGGTCGGAGAAACTGGCGTTCAGCAGGTCGAACAGAATCACCGTGGCGCGCGAGAGGGGGGTGCCGGAACGATTGGAGGACTCGTTTGACCGCGGCGGAGAGGCACGCAGCGGTTTGACATCGTTAGGGCGGAAGGAAGCGATGTGCTGCAACTTGCCGCCATCGAACACCTGGAAATCGTCGCGCGTCAGGTCGGAGACGGATTGCCCGTGCGCATCCACGGCAACCACGTTCAGTTTGACTAAGGGCGCGGCCGGCGAACGGGGGTCGTCGCCTTGGGCGTTGGGTCGCGCGAGGGCGAGCCACGCCGTGCCGGCGGCGACGAGGCAGCCGGCCAGTACCCACTTGGGCATACCTGATTGTCGCTCAGAAGGGCGATTGGTCGCAGGACACGCGCAGTCCGAGCTTCTTCGTCCGAGCTCCGCTCGTTTCTCGCAGGCGGAACCGCCTGCGCCACCAAGTCGAGTCGCGTGCCTGCATTGGTGGGGCATGCTTCAGCTTGCCAGGCGAGCGAAGCTCGC
>PLDO01000714.1 GCA_003136215.1 Bryobacterales bacterium | reverse complement strand
TGCGCGACATGGTTTGCCGCGGACTGCTGTTGATGCTGGAGCGGGCCGGAGAGATCGAGTTGCCGCCGGTGCGCCGCCGCATCCAAGGCCAGTGCCGGACGGGGCGCCCCCGGCCAGAAGCGGTGTTGATCGACACGGCCCCACTGGCGATGCCGCTGAACGCGCTCGGCCCGATTGAGATCCAACCCGTGCGGCGCACCGCCGATGAGCCGCTGTTCAACAGCCTGATGGAGCATTATCATTACCTGGCTTATGAGCAACCCGTCGGCGAGCATCTGAAGTATCTGGCCTGGGCGCAAGGCCGTCCCATTGCCTGCATGGCGTGGAGTTCGGCGCCGCGTCATCTGGGCAGCCGCGACCGCTACATCGGCTGGAGCGCGGAAGCGCGGCGGCGCAACATCCGTTTCATCGCCTACAACACGCGCTTTCTGATCCTGCCCTGGGTGAGCGTTCCGCACCTGGCGTCGCACATTCTGGGGAAGGTGACCCGCGCCCTGTCCGACGACTGGGAACAGATGTACGGACATCCCGTCTACTTCGCGGAAACCTTCATTGATCCCGGACGTTTTCGCGGAACCTGTTACCGCGCGGCGAACTGGCAACTGCTCGGACTCACTACCGGGCGCGGCAAAAACGACCAGACCAACAAGCCGAGCCGCCCGATCAAGGAAATCCTGGGTTTACCCTTGACGGCGCACTTCCGCAAGTACCTCACGCAGCTATGACGATGAGACGGGTCGACGTGAACCTGGACGAACTGGATCAGATCATTGATCGCAGCACACGCGCGCCACTCAGCGAATCGGAAGGACAGAAGCTCAAAACCGCGCTGCATGCCATGGCAGAGAGACTGCTACAGAAACGGAGCACGGAGAAAACCAATGCCGTTCTGCCGCCGGATACAGCGCCGGCAGGCAAGCCGGATGCCAGTGAATCGTCTGCATCCGGCCACGGGCGCAATCCTGCCGCTGCGTTTCGTGGTGCAAAGCAGGTCGCCGTCGCGCACTCTACACTCCATTCCGGTGACACGTGCCCCGAGTGCCTCCGCGGAAGAGTTTACCGCCAGAAAGAGCCGGCAACGTTGGTGAGGTTCGTGGGGCACGCGCCGCTGGAAGCGACCGTGTTCGAGATGGAGCGACTGCGCTGCAACGCCTGCGGGGAGGTTTTCACCGCCGCCGAACCGGAGGCGGCGGGTCCGGCAAAGTACGACGAGACGGCCGTCGCCATGATCGCCCTGCTGAAGTACGGTACCGGGGTGCCATTTAAGCGGCTGGAGAGAAGGCCAGTTGGGAATGCCTTTGCCCGCGGCCACACAGTGGGAACTCATGGCCGCCGCCGCGAAACCACTCCGGCTGGCGCTGGAGGAGTTGATCCGGCAGGCGGCGCAAGGCCGCGTGATGCACAACGACGACACCAGCATGCGGATTCTGCGATTGATCCGCGAGCCGGACGACAAGCGCACCGGGACCTTCACCAGCGGCATCGTATCGCTGGTGGGTCCATGGACGATCGCGCTATTCTTCACCGGAAGGCAACACGCAGGCGAGAACATTGCCGAGGTTCTGAAACAGCGCGCGCACGGACTGCCGGCACCAATCCAGATGTGCGATGCGCTATCGCGCAACACGCCGAAGGGCGTCGAAACCCTGGTCGCGAACTGCCTGGCGCATGGAAGACGGCAGGTGGTGGAAGTAGTCGATCACTTTCCGGAAGAATGCCGGTATATGCTTGAGACGCTGGGCGGCGTTTATCACAATGATGCCGTGTCGCGAGAACGGGAACTGTCGCCGGAAGACCGACTGCACTTCCATCAGGAGCACAGCGGGCCCCTGATGAAAGCGCTGCATGAGTGGATGGAGGCGCAGTTCGCGGAACATAAGACGGAACCGAATTCCGGACTGGGCAAAGCGATCTCCTATTTACTGAATCACTGGTCGAAACTGACGCTTTTCCTGCGACAGCCGGGCTCGCCCATCGACAACAACATCGTTGAGCGTTCTCTGAAGAAAGCTATTTTGAACCGAAGGAATGCGCTGTTTTACAGGACGCTGAACGGCGCCGGAGTCGGCGACCTGTTCATGAGCCTGATCCATACCTGCGAACTGAACGGAGCCAACCCGTTCGACTATCTCACCGAGTTGCAGCGGCACGCCGAAGAGTTGAAGCGAAACCCATCGGAGTGGATGCCTTGGAACTATCGCGAGACATTGGCGCGGCTGACACGACCTGCCGCTGCGTAATAGAATGAGTCCTTCCTGGCCGAAAAGGAACGACTGCGGCCATGGTTAGGTGACACTCTGAAATGGCCGCCAAACGGGCCTTTCCAAAGGCAAAATCCGACAACGTTTTTGGCCAGCGACGGAAACCGGCGAAAATGTTCCGGGCGGGCCTCTACGCCCGCGTTTCCACGAACGATCAGCAGACGCTGCCCATGCAGAGTCGCGCTCTGCGGGAGTATGCCGCTCGGCGTGGCTGGACGATCACCGTGCAAATCCGTGAAGTTGGCTCCGGCGCGGTGAAGCGAGAGGCGCGGGAGAAACTTCTGGAGGCCGCCCGCCGCCGAGAGATCGATGTAGTACTGGTATGGCGGCTGGATCGCTGGGGCCGGTCGGTTACGGATCTACTGGCCACCCTTCAGGAACTGGAGCATCTTGGAGTGGGATTCGTGTCGCTGACCGAGGCGCTGGACCTAACTACGCCCGCTGGGCGAGCGATGGCCGGCCTGCTGGCCGTCTTCGCCGCATTCGAACGGGAGATCCTGGGTGAGCGAACTCGGGCTGGATTGGCCCACGCCCGGCAGAACGGCAAACGCCTGGGCCGGCCAGCAACCGCCGCCCTGCACACGGCCGAGATCCGGAGACTACATCGCGGGGGCTTCGCCAAAGCTGAGATCGCCCGCCGGCTCGGGGTCGGGCGCACTTCAGTACGCCGAATCCTGGGCGATTCCTCCCAGAAATAGGTCGGCTCACCTTCTTTACGCAGGCTTACCGAAAGCACAC
>PLDO01000104.1 GCA_003136215.1 Bryobacterales bacterium | reverse complement strand
ACTACATCGACCGCACCACGCTATCGGTGGCCGCCACCGATATCCAGCGCGAATTGCATTTGACCAATACGCAGGTGGGCGCGCTGCAATCGGCCTTCTTTGCCTCCTACGCGCTCTGCCAGCTCAGTTTTCTGGCGGGCTGGGTGGTGGGCCGCTTCCACGTCGGCTGGGTGCTTGCCTGCGGTTTCTTCCTCTGGTCCGGCGCCACCGCGATGACCGGCGCGGCCACCGTCTTCGCCATGATCCTCGCCTTGCGCCTGCTGTTGGGCATCGGCGAATCGGTGAGTTTCCCGTCGTATTCGCGGATTCTGGCCAGCGAGTATCCGGAGCACCATCGCGGGTTCGCCAACGCCATGATCGATGCCGGAACCAAGGTGGGACCCGCGTTGGGAATCCTGGTCGGCGGCCTGCTGGTCTCGCAAGTTGGATGGCGCATCTTTTTCTTCGTGCTCGGCGGGGGCAGCCTGCTGTGGCTGCTTCCGTGGGCCGCATGGATGCCGCGAGGCAAGGCCGTGGCGGCGCGCGAGGATGCCTCCGAGATCCCTTCCATCGGCGAGATTCTCAGCCAGCGCTCCGCCTGGTTCACCGCCTTCGGCCTCTTCTGCGGCAACTACTACTGGTACTTCCTGATCACCTGGCTGCCGGCCTATCTGGAAAAGGAGCGCCACTTTCCAAAGACCAGGATGGCGCTGTTCGGCTGGCTGCCGTTCCTGGCGATCGCCGCCTCCTGCGTGTTTTCCGGATGGCTGAGCGACCGTCTGATTGCGCGCGGCGCTTCGCCCACGCGGGTGCGCAAGAGCTTCGCGGGTATCGGGCTAACCTGCGCCACCCTGCTGATTCCCGTAGTCCTGGTGCGCGATCCGAATCTGGCCATCGGACTGTTGATCCTGGCGTGTATTTCCTATGGCGTCTACACGTCGAATCTCTGGGCGATGACGCAGTCGCTGGCCGGACCGCGGGCCGCCGGCAAATGGACCAGCTTTCAGAACGGCTTCGGCAACCTCGCCGGAGTGCTGGCCCCTTCGCTTACCGGGTTCGTGGTGGACCGCACCGGTGAGTTCTACCTGGCCTTCGTGGTGGCCGCCGGATTCGCCCTGGCGGGCGCCGGAATGTTCGTGTTCGGCGTGGGCCCAATCGTCGAGGTGAACTTCCCCCGCAAGGCGCCGGCCGCTTAGATCGCAGGCGTCCAATGCAAACGGTTCTTTTCGGTCAATAAATCAGCTCGCCGGTTTGCACGCGAATGGTCCAGACGCTGCGAAAGTTCCGCCGGATCTGGGCACGTACGTTTTCGTAGATCTCGGGATTTTCCAGGTCTTTGCCCGTGGCATGGTTGAACCAGTTCTTTAGCGCGCGCTTACAGAATTCCTTGGCCACGTCTTTTATGAAGCTGAAGTCGGTCGGAACCTTTCCATAGAGTTGCCTGAAGAGGATCTCGATATACCCTTCGTCGTTACTTTTGTCGATAGCTTCGAGCAACAAAGCCTGCGCGAACGCAGTGTCTTCGTCTGTCTCATTAGGAGATACGGATTGGTCGGGGAAGAAGAAGCGCAAGACCAGAGACGCTTGTTCCTTGCTGATCTTGACTTCGTCTCCGCTGAAGTGCCTCAGGTATATGTCTGCCATACCCAGAGATGTTAGAACAACCGCGGGACGACCGCAACGGTTTGGAGGCGGCGGGCGGTTCTCTGCGCTTCCTCCGCGTCTTTGCGTCTCTGCGGTCAAAATCGACTGCCGGCGCGGTTCCGTCCGCCACGCCTCGGTGTGATACCCTGCGAGGCGTGAAGCTTTTACTCGCCCTGACACTGGTTGCGGCGGCCCTTTGCGCGCAGGATCGCCCGCTTGCCTCGCTGCCTTACACCCCCAGCCTGGAACCCGCGTTCCTCGATCGCGCCGTGGACCCCTGCGTCGATTTCTGGCGCTACTCCTGCGGCAACTGGAACAAGCTGAATCCGATTCCGCCCGACCAGCCGAGTTGGCACGTCTACAGCAAGATGGCGCAGGAGAATCTGCAATTCCTCTGGGGAGTCCTGGAGCAAGCCGCCAAACCCACAACAGCCCGGTCGGCCAACGAGCAGAAAATCGGCGATTTCTTCGGCGCCTGTATGAACGAAGCCGCCGTGGAAAAGGCCGGCGACGCACCGCTGAAAGCCACGCTGGACGCCATCGCGGACCTCCATACCCTCAAGGACCTGCCGGCGGCTCTGGCGCGCATGCACTTGCAGTCGGCACGCAGCAGCCCCATCTTCGGGTTCGGCTCCAATCAGGATTTCGCCGACTCCGAACAGGTGATCGCCTTCGCCACCGCCGGCGGCCTGGGCCTGCCCGATCGCGATTACTACACCAATACCGACCCGAACAGCGAGGAGACGCGCGCCAAATACCTGGAGCACGTCGCCCGCATGTTCGAACTGCTGGGCGATGCGCCCGCCGCCGCCAAGACCGAAGCGCAAACCGTGATGGAGATCGAAACGGCGCTCGCCAAAGCGTCGCTGACACAAGTGGAACTTCGCGACCCCTACAAGCAGTTCCACAAAATGGCGCGCGCCAAACTGGCCGCGATTACGCCATCTTTCGGCTGGCCGGCTTACTGGAAAGCGAGTTCCCTCGCCGACGCGGGCATGGTCAACGTGACCGAACCGGCCTTTTTCGCGGAAGTGGAAAAACAACTCAAGGCGCGCCCCATCGCCGAGTGGAAGACCTACCTCCGCTGGCACGCGGCACACAATCGCGCCCCCTATCTCTCCGCCGCCTTCGTTCAGGAGGATTTCGATTTCTTCAGCAAACATCTGCACGGCGTCAAAGAGCCGCCGCCGCGATGGAAGCGCTGCGTCCGCCTGGTGGATCAGAATCTGGGCGAGGCGTTGGGACAGGTTTTCGTTTCCAAGACGTTCACCGGCGACGTGAAGGGACAGGCCCTGGCCATGGTCACGGAGATCGAAAAAGCCATGGACGCCGACCTGCACCAGCTTCCCTGGATGAGCGAAGCCACTCGTAAGAAGGCGCTCGAGAAACTGCACGCCATGGTGAACAAGATCGGCTATCCGGACCAGTGGCGCGACTATAGCGCAATGCGCATCGAGCCGGGCGATTTTGCCGGCAATGTGGAGCGCGCCATCGAGTTCGAATCCCGCCGGCAATTGGCCAAAATCGGCAAGCCGGTGGACCGCAAGGAGTGGGATATGACCCCTCCCACGGTGGATGCCTATTACAGTCCGCAGACCAACGACATGAATTTCCCGGCCGGCGTGTTGCAGCCGCCGCTCTTCGATTCCAAGATGGACGATGCGCCCAACTACGGCAATACCGGCAGCACCATCGGCCACGAACTGACCCACGGCTTCGACGACGAAGGCCGGCAGTTTGACGCCAAGGGAAACCTGAAAGACTGGTGGACCAAAAAGGACGCCGGCGAGTTTATCAAACGCGCCACCTGCATCTCCGACCAGTACTCGCAATACACCGTCATCGACGAGGTCAAGATCAACGGCAAGCTGACGCTGGGCGAGGACGTGGCGGACCTGGGCGGAACGCTGCTGGCCTACATCGCGTGGAAGCAACAGACCGCTGCCGAGCCTCTGCCCGACGTCGATGGCTTCACGCCGGATCAGAGATTCTTCGTCGGCATGGCGCAGTGGGCCTGCTCCAACGAGCGCGCCCAGAACCAGCGCGTGCAGGCCGCCACCGACCCGCACTCCCCACCCGTCGCGCGGATCAACGGCGTGGTCTCGAACCTGCCGCAGTTCCAGAAGGCCTTTGGCTGCAAGGCTGGCCAGCCCATGGTGCATACGCCCACCTGCAAAGTCTGGTAGCGGTGACCCCTTCGTCTGCGGGGGAGGAGCCGCAGGCGATGGAAGCGCCGCAAAATTTGCAGGCCGTTCCGTCCTCGCCGCGGCACGCTTCCGATACCCTGCGCGATCCACTGGCCCGGCCATCCTTGTGGCCGCGAGCGGAGACCCCTGGGCCGTGCAGCAGTTGTGGCTCTTCTGGGTGGCTCCGCTGGTCGGGGGCGTTCTGGCGGGGCTGTTCTACAAGGCTGTTCTGGCCGAGCACCAGCCGCCGCCGATCACAGAGAAGCCCATGACCTACTCGGCCTGATCTCTATAGGGAAACGCGACCAGCAAAGGCCCCGAAACCCCATGTTTCGGGGCCCTTGCCTTGGCCTCTTCCGACTCTCGAAAGAGGTGCCCGCCGAGGCTCGTTCCGGGGCTGAAATCAGACCTCGGGCGTGCTATACTTAGGAGTCGAGAAAACTCGCCAATCGCCAGTCTTTTCAAGGGTTTTTGCCCATCTTCCCGACCGTAGCCTGAACCCATTGGAGTGTCCCTTTCGTGCCTGAAGATATTACCCCCACCGCCGCCGCCAGCCAGACCCCTCCCCCGCCCGCTGCCTCTCCCGCCTCCGCATCTCTAGCCGCTGCCGAATCCGGAAGCTACTCGGCTGAAAACATTACGATCCTCGAAGGCCTCGCTGCCGTCCGTCTGCGTCCCGCCATGTACATCGGCTCGACCGGCGAGATGGGCCT